>JAGPFT010000058.1 GCA_018056405.1 Anaerolineae bacterium | reverse complement strand
GGGATGGGGGGCGGTTGTGGGTAACGCATGGCCAGCATGGAGAGGGGGCGGCGAGGCGCGCCAGCGCCGGGTGGGGGTGAGGTCAAGTGAAGCGCCACCCCCAACCATAGATCACCCTTAATGCCTATCTGCCCCTGAACGGCGCACCCTCAGCGCCGCAGGCGGGCCAGCGCCCAGGCCGCGTGCTCGCGCACCAGGCCGGACTCGTCCTGCTGTGCCAGGTGATCGAGCCGCGGGACGAACTCCGCCAGGCCGCTATTGCCCGCTGCGACGCAGGCGTTGCGCACCAGCCGCTCGCGCCCGATTCGCCAGAGGGCCGAGTCGCGGAAGCGGGCGCGGAAGCCCTCTTCGTCCAGGGCTAGCAGGTCAGTCAGCAGCGGGGCGGCCCGGTCAGCGGTGAGCGGCCAGAAGGCCCGCTCGCCCGTTGGCGCGGAGAACTTGCGCGTGAACGGGCAGGCCTCCTGGCAGACGTCGCAGCCGTAGACCCAGTTGCCCAGCAGCGGGCGCAGGTCTTCGGGGATGGCCTCTTTCAACTCGATGGTCAGGTAGCTGATGCAGCGCCGCGCGTCCAGCACGTAGGGTCGGGGGAAGGCTCCCGTCGGGCAGGCGGCCAGACAGCGCGCGCATGTCCCGCACAGCGTCGGGCGGCCCGGCGCGTCGTAGGCGTCGAAGGGCAGGGTGGTCAGCACTTCGCCCAGGAACAGGTACGAGCCGCGCCGGGGGTGAATGAGCAGCGTGTTCTTGCCAATGAAGCCCAGCCCCGCCTGCTGCGCGTGATCGCGCTCCAGAACCGCGCCCGTGTCCACATAGACGCGGCTGGCAACCTCCTGCCCGGATTGCTCGCGCAGCCAGGTAGCTAGCGTTTCCAGGCGCGGCGTCATGAGCGCGTGATAGTCTGTGCCCCAGGCGTAATTGGAGATGCGCCCCCGCTGGGGATCGCGCAGAACAGACGGCGGGATGGCATCCGTCGCGTAGTCGAGGGCGACGACGATCAGCGAGCGGACGCCGGGCAGGATGACGTGGAGGTCGCGGCGGCGGGCCAGGCGGTCGGGCCGGGCCAGGTAGCCCATCGTCCCGTGCATGCCCGCCTCGATCCAGCGCAGGTAGGCGTCCAGATGCGGCGACGGCGCGGCGGGGATGATCCCGGCCTCCGTGAAGCCGAGCGCGGCGGCCTGCTGGCGGGTCTGGGCGGCGGAGAAGGGCGTGGGCTTCAACAGATGGTCTCAGCCAGGACTAGAATGGCAGATCTTCTGCCTCCGTCTGGCCGCAGAACTCCCATAGCTCTGGCGATAGCTCTCGAATGAAAGGCGACGGAGAGTTGCAGTCATAGGTGATGAACAGTCGGCGCATGGCACGGGTGCAGGCCACGTAGAAGAGCCGGCGCTGCTCAGCCAGTTGTTCCTCGTAGTCTGGTGCAATGGAATCCAGCCGGCGCGGCAGTTCATGTTGGCTCACAAAGGGCAGAGCCACAATTGGAAACTCCAGGCCCTTGGCCGAATGGATGGTCATCACCTTGGCACAGGGCGCACTCAGGTCCAGAGCACGGCCCTCGACGAACCACGCAGGGACACCGCGCGCCTCCAGGTACCCGGCAATACGTTCGCCCAAGTCTTTCTTGGGAACCAGAATGGCTACGCCGGACCAATCCTGGCGAAGCTGACGCATGGCTGCGTGCAGTTCACCGTACAGCCACTCCATCTGCGACTTCTCGTCCGCCGCACCATATACACGCGGTCGTGATCCGCTATGAACGTACTTCTGGTCAAGAGTATCCTCATCCCCGGCCTGCGTGCCGCGCAAGAACGCGTGAGCGGCTTCGGCGATCTGCCGGGTGGTGCGGTAATTGCGCCTGAGAATCCGCGTCCGCCCGACGAATCTCAGATCCTTATGCACCTTGTTCCACGAGAAGCCTTTGTTGTAGAGAGACTGGCCATGGTCAGCAGTCAGAAAGAGACCTGTGGGGCTGGCGCAGAGGCGCAGACACAAGCGCAGTCCGACTGGTGTAAGGTCTTGGGCTTCGTCCACAAACACGTAGTCGTAGTTGCCATAGGCTTGCTGCCAGCGAGGATCCGCCAGGTAGTCCAGCGCTTTGCGCCGCAGCGCGTTCCAGGTAGTCAGGCCGTTGCTGTCGAAGAAGGTGCAGACATGCTGGTATATCTTCCAGATAGCGCCTCGCTGCCCAGCATCCAGCGGACGCTGGCGACCTGGCCGCTCCACGGCAAGGTACTCATCCAGCGTCGACAGCCCTTGCCCTTCGATGATCCACTCAATCTCGTCTCTCAGGTACCCGTCTGACAAAGCCCCTCCCTGGCGACCGAACACGCGCTGCACGGTCGGATCAGACGAACGATAGAAGGCCGCTCTGGCGCTATCGAACGCTGCCTTCCAATGTTCAGACTTAACCATCGTGTGTGGCTGGCCAGAGACTCCTTCAACAATCCGCTTGGCAACGCTGTCAACCGTGCTGATCTCCAATCCTTCGGGCAGTTCGCCGAGCAGTTGTGTCAGTAATTGCTCCGACGCTTTAATCAACGCATTGGTATAGGTGGTAAAGAGCACGCGCGGTGCCATGCCAGGCAGCGCCCGTCTGGTAACGATCTCCGCCAGCCGGTACAGCGCGATCGTGCTTTTGCCGGAGCCAGGGCCGCCTTTGATCAGGGCCGGGCCGGAGAGCGCGAAGTCCACTAGTTGCTCTTGCTCTGGGTCGAGAAGCAGCAAGAAGCCCAGCAGGTCGCCGTCGGCGTAGCGCTCCAGGTCTTCCGGTTCCTTGAGGACATAATTGGGTTCCTGGGCGATGTCCGCCAGGGTCGGCTGATTGTACTGCCAGTTACAGATCGACTCGAAGATGTCCTCCGGCGGGCTCAGATTGAGCAGATCGTCCTCCGTCTGGCAGGCGATCAGGTCTTGGTGGTAAGTGGGAGGAATGCCCAGACGCTGCAACGCTCGTTCAGTGATTTCCATAGGCAATAGCTCCCCACTTGCTGCTGCCAAAGTAGTATTGGTTCCAGCAGGTCTAGTAGGGCGACCGATGGGCCAGTTGGAGATGTCTGCCGCGGTGGTCAGTGTGGTCGGATCGAGTACCTCACCCAGGTCTTCTAGACTGGACCAGCCGCCCGCCTTATAACCGTCCACTAGTCTGTCAATATGATCGTGTTTGCCTACATCGAGCAGTTGCACAAACTGTCCATGAATCGCATAGAGAATACGGAAGTTGTCGTTGACCCGATAGGTCCACAGGCCGCGCTTGCCCCCTAGGTTCTCGATATTCTTGCTAGCGGCATTGTTGGGGGCTTGCCTCAGGATTTCCAGGTCTTTGACAATACGTTGTTGCAACGTTTTGTCCAGGTCAATGAGATGCTTATCATAAGTTGGTTTGTGGATCAGTTCATACATGTCTTCCTCTTTCCGACAATTAAGATGATGTTCTAGCCCATGTCCTATCTCATTGTATGCACAATGTAGAACTCGACAAATACCTGAACTACAAGTACGCTGAGCACTTCACAAAGGATTAGCTCGTTCACGCGCCAGGCGCGGATTTCCGAAGCCAGCTTGCCACCAGTGGAGCAGAGGAACGCCCTGGAGCGCGCTCCTCTGTCGCCGCTGGCCCCTTTCGCTCTCAGGAGACAGGCTCGCATGACCGTCCATACCCGCGCCGCCCTGCAAGCCCTGTTCGTCACGCTGCTGTGGTCTACGTCGTGGGTGTTGATCAAGATCGGCCTGGACGACATCCCGGCGCTGACCTTCGCCGGGCTGCGCTACGTCCTGGCCTTCCTGTGCCTGCTACCGTTCGCCTGGCAATCCGGGCAACTGGCCGCGCTGCGTCGCCTGCCGCGCGCCGATGGGCGGCGGCTGGCCGTGCTCGGCCTGCTGTACTACACGGTGACGCAGGGCGCGCAGTTCCTCGGCCTGGAACGGTTGCCCGCCGCGACGACCAGCCTGTTGTTCAGCTTCACGACGGGGGTTGTGGCGCTGCTGGGCATTCCTATGCTGAGCGAGCGCCCCACGCGCGGACAGTGGGGCGGCATCGCTGTCTATCTGCTGGGCGCGCTCGTGTATTTCTACCCGGTGACGCTTCCGCGCGAGCAGGTCGTGGGCCTGCTGATCATGCTGGGCGGCGTGCTGTCGAACGCGCTGTCGGCAGTGCTGGGGCGCGATGTCAACCGCACGGCGACGCTGCCCGCGCTGGCGGTGACGGTCGCCAGCATGGGCGTGGGGTCGGTCGTGCTGCTGGGCGCGGGGATCGTCACCCAGGGGCTGCCCGCGCTCAGTGCGAGCGGCTGGCTGATCATCGCCTGGCTGGCGCTGGTCAACACCGCCTTCGCCTTCACCCTGTGGAACCACACCCAGCGCACGTTGCCTGCCGTCGAGACGAGCATCATCAACAACACCATGCTGATCCAGATCGCGGTGCTGGCCTGGGTCTTCCTGGGCGAGGCGCTGAACGCCCGTGAGATCGGCGGGCTGGCGTTGGCGGCGGCGGGCACGCTGCTGGTGCAACTCAACCGGCGGCAGGGGGGATTGGTTGAATCGCAGAGACGCAGAAAGCGCAGAGAATCTTAATCTGTTTTTCCTCTGCGCGGGCGTGTGCAAAGGTTGTCAGTGACGCGAGCGACGCTGGCAGTAGCCTCACCCCCAGTCTCGCTGCGCCCGGCTTGCCCCTCTCCACGTCGTGGAGAGGGGCGGTGAGGCGCATCAGCACCGAGGGGGGGTGAGGCTAAGGAGGGCGACCTCGTTGCCTGACAGGTTTTGCACACACCCCTGCGCCTCAGCGGTGATGCTTTTCTGCACTCGCTTGCGCTAGGCGGGGGCAGGTGCCCAGAAGGTGCCCGCTTCCACCTGGACGCGCATCTCGGCGGCCCTGGTGAAGTTGGGATTGTAGGAGATGGCTTTGCTGAACTCGTCGAGCGCCTCAGTCTGCTGGCCGAGTGCCGCGTAGGCCATGCCCCGCCAGTAGTACATCTCCTCGACGTAGACAGTGGTCGCCAGGGTGTTGTTCGCCAGGGTGATCACGTCGTTGAAGCGCCCGACGTTCCAGTACGCTTCGAGCGGGCTGAAGACGTACCAGGTGATGCGGTAGGGCATCCCCAGGGCAAAAGCCTGGTCGAAGGCGGTCGCCGCGTCGTGGAAGTTGCTCAGCCAGGCGTAGGACATGCCCATGGCGAACCAGGCCCAGGGATCGCCGGGGTTGGCCGCTGCTTCCTGGCGGGCGGTGCGCAGGGCGGTCTTGGTCGCGTTCTGGGGGTAGCCGTAGTCGCCGAGAGCGGCCCACAGGTCGGCCTGGCGGTCGAGCGTGAAGAGGACGATGAACGCCCGGTTGAAGTGCCGCCACCAGTAGTCGAAGTCGGCGTAGCTGTGGGGGCGTCCCCAACCATCGTCCGGCCCCAGGTAGCTATCGAAGACCCAGATCGTCTGCGAGGGATCGTCATAGGCGACCACCGTCTCGTAATGGCCCATCCAGCCCAGGTCTTCCACGTCGAAGCCGCTCTCGACGATGACCGGGAAGCCGCTGGCGATCAGCCGCTTGATGAGATCGAGGGTGCCGCCGAAGCGCCAGAAGGCGCGCACGCTGGGCAGCGTCGTCTGCGCGTAGTTGACGTAATTGGTCATCTCCCAGGGTGAGACGTTCTTGTCCTCGATGTTGGGCTTCAGCCAGCGGCGGGCGACATCCTGGTCGAAGCCCCAGCCAAAATAGGACAGGCCCATGCTCAAGTTAGCGCCGCTACAATTGTTCCACGTCTGGTACTGGTGAGTTAGCCCGTTGAGCCGCGCGGAGGGCGGGTTGCTCTGAGCGCGGGCCGGCGCGGGGATGGCGCTGAGCGCAACCATCGCCACAAGAATCACTGCCAGGCGGCGCCACTGCCGGAGACGAGGAAGGATGGCTGCATTGTTCATACCGGCTGCCTCGTGAATTTTCCAATACGTCATGGTGTCTGCTCATTAACGTAGCGCAAAGCGTGGCGGTCATGCAAGAGGCCGTTGGCAGAGCGTAGGATGGTCATTGGGACAGTAGAGGAAGCCCTCACCCCGCCCGCTGCGCTGGCGTCGAGCGGGGTGAGTGCTGGCGAGATTTCAGCCCTGCGTGGTGATCTTGACTGGCTCGATGCGGTACTTCAGGCGCGTCTCTTTGCCCTTAGCGGCGGGACTGAACGCATAGTAGTCTTCGTTGCCCGTGTAGAGCTTGCTCAGGGCGTTGATGTGCTCAACCGCGCCTTTCTCGGTGATCTCGACGACCTTGCCGCGCACCTCGATCCAGCGGTACGGGTTCTTCGGGTCAATGGCCACAATCGAGACGCGAGGATCGCGGCTCATGTTGCGGTCCTTCTGCCGACCGCGCGCGCTGTTGATGAGCACGTAATCACCGTCAGTATTGCACCAGACGGGCGTCGCGTGGGGCTGGCCGTCGGGCATGACGGTCACCAGCGTGACGAACACCGGCCCGTCGAGCAGGTCTCGATGGCTGGCGGGAATCTGGACTGCCATGTTTCACTCCTCCTGATGCTACTCACCGACTGCTTCGGTGTTATCGGCGATGCCCATGGTAGTAGGTTATAACAGATCAGAGCGCGAATTGTCAGGCGTGTTCAGGGTAATCGCATCAAAAGAGGCTGGGGCTGAGCTGGTGGACCTCACCCCCGCTCGGCCCCCTGGCGTGGGCCTCGCCGCCCCCTCTCCACACGCGGCGAGGGGGCTGGGCCAGGCACCCCTGGCGCGGGACGGCGCAGCAGATTGTCTCGCCGCCGGCTGGGGCCGTCCTCCTCGCCGCGTGTGGAGAGGAGGACAGGCTGAGCGCAGCGAAGCCAGGAGGTGAGGTAAGGCTCTGCACACCGAGATTTGATGCGATTACCCTGCAGGCGTGCTGGCGGATTCCGCGCTCCTGGTCGCTTGTTATCTGGAGCGAGGTGACGATGGCTCGCATCTGGTTTACCTCTGCCCCGCTGCCTGGTCACCTGGACTGGGGCGGGCTGCTCAAGACGGCCCAGGCGTTGCGCAGTGCCGGGCACGAGGTGTGGTGGGTCTCCGAGGCGCGCATCAGGGTGCTGGTCGAGCGGGCGGGGGTGCCCTTCGCCGCCATCGCTCACAGTGGTTGGCGGTGGCCCCCGCCACCGCTGCCCTCGCCGGCCAACTTCGTCAACGAGAACATGGTAGCGCTGCGCTACCGCCGCGCGCTGGATACCTGGCTGAGCGAAGACCTGGTTGCCGAGGGCGCGGCGGCGCTCTATGACCGGGCCGAGCGCGCCGGCCCGCCCGCTGTCATCGTCACCGACCCATTTCTGTCGGCGGCGGCGCTGGCCGCCGAGATGATCGGCGCCCCGCTGGTGGTCGGCGGGTGGGCGTCCGGGCCGCCAGTGGACGAGGACGAGATGCTCTACGTCCAGCGCCAGTTGGGGGGCGAGGCGACGGCGCGCATCGAGCGGCTGTGCGCCCGGCTTGGCGTGACCGGGGCCAATTTCAGCGGCGGCCCCGCACCCAGCGTGCAGAGTCCGCGCCTGCACATCAGCTATTTCAATGCGTACTGGCACCAGGGCGAGCCGGTGCTGCCGCAGACCGAGTTTGTGGGTGGGATGGTCACGCCGCCGCAGGGCGATCCCCCGGCGTGGCTGGCGGACATTCCCGCCGACCAGCCCCTGGGCATGGTCACACTGGGCAGCACTTTCACCGGCGACCTGGGCTTCTTCGTCCAGGGCGCGCAGGCGATTGCCGGGGCGGGGATGATCCCGCTAGTGGTCATGGGGGCCAACCCGATCGCGTCGGAGAAGAAGGAGTGGCTCAAGGCGCATCTGCCGGGGGGTACACGCCTTCTCGACTGGGTGGACTACGACCATGTGCTGCCGCGCCTGCGGGTGATCGTCCATCACGGGGGGATGGGTACCACCCACGCGGCTATCGTCCACGCCATCCCGCAGGTCATCGTCCCGCACGCCGCCGACCAACGCGGGCAGGCCCGCCGCGCCCGCCAGGCGAAGGTCGGGCTGGAGCTGAGCGCGCGCGACATCCGGCACGGGCAACTGGAGCCTGCCGTGCGCGCGATCGCGTCTACCGACTGGGTGCTGGACAGAGTGCGGCAGTTGGCGAGGGATTTCGCGGCGTTGGGCGGCCCCCCGCGTGCGGCGGAACTGATCGCGGGGGTGGCGGCGGGAGAATAGAGCTACAAGGCGCGCAAGAACTGCTTGAGGGGATCGAAGACGGGGCTGTCCCAGGGCCAGTAGCCAGCTTTGGTGGCGTCCCGCAAGGACAGCCCTGGCCGCAACCGGGAGGCCAGGAGCGCCTGTAAGCGAGCCTTGTCCATGTTGCCGGGCACGCTGCCATTCGCTGCCACGCAATCGAAGTACTCCGCAACGCAGGGCATGATCGGATCGCTCTCCACCGACTGGAGGCACAGCGTCTCCAACATTCCGGGACTGGTACAATCTGGCAGCACAAACACGGACACCGTGGGGCTGCCGCTCGCGGCGACCATAGGCTGTTGGGGGACACTCAGGCCGGCTCTTTTCAGGCTTCCACACACCGATTGGAAAGCGGATCGCGCGTTGTTTTCGGCGTCGCGCACAATCCCCAGGGAGGTCACCTGGCTGAAACCTGAGGTGACCGGCAGCGTGCGCAGGAACGAGGATAGCTCGTTGACGCCACCAAAGTCCTGCGTTTGGACCGCATCAGCCAGGCCCATCTGTTCCAACAGTACGTCGAAGAATACGCGCGCGTCAGTCCCTTCCACGACGAGCAGCCTGGGCCGGGTGATCGGCGCGGGCATCAGCGCACCTCCAGGCCCGCTTTGATAGCCGTGTCCAGCACCTCTTGATCCAAGCTCACCGCGCGAATGTCGCTGTTGGCCCATTCCAGACGGTGCAGCCGGAAATCGTAGAGGCTGTCACTCGCGAACGCTTCGTGCGCGGCGCAGATGCACTCCCAGCTATGGGTTGTGGCGAAGACCTGCACATCCGAGGCGCGCGCGGCCTGGGCAATGGCGCGCCAGACCTTGCTCATTACCGAATAGTGCAGGCCGTTCTCCATTTCGTCAATCAAAACTACGCCCTGCTTAACACTCAATATTGCCAGGATGATTGACAACAGGCGCGTTAGCCCTTCGCCCATCATCCCAATGGGCAGGAACTCACTGAGGCCGATGTCGCCCATGATGACGGACATGCCGGCAAACGACTGCACTTCGAGATGTTGCAGGCGTGGCTCCAGGATTCTTAGGATGTCCAGGACTTCTTCCCTGCGCTTGGTGCGCGCCAGGGCGCTGAGACGATCCGCATCTTCTCTGGCAGAATGGAAAGCAGTGCTGTTGAAGGACGCCGGCAGGATGCGGGAAATCGGAGCCGATTGCATTCGTATCTCACCCTGCGCCATGACTGTCGCCCACGAGACAATAGGTGGCGCATTCCCCGCCGTGTACTCCAGCTTGAGCTGTCTCATGCTGGGTATGGTGGTCGTGCCGCTGGCAAACTCGCCATTCTCTGTTTCAGCGGGGGTGAGTCGAACGGTCTCTGGCACAGCCAGAGACAGGAGGAGTTCTGCCCTCCCGATGGGCTGCAAGTTCCCCTCCAGGGTAATGACAGTCTTAGTGTCAAGATCGTGGAACAAGGGTGCCCATACTTCATCTGCTGAAGGACTGAGGGGCTGGAAACCTCGCCAAGAGTTGACCCGCAGACTCAATTCAGGATTATTGGGGCCAAGATGGAGGAAGATCGCCTCCAGTAATGCCGTCTTGCCCACATTGTTCTGGCCCGCGATCAGGTTGACTCGTTCGAGCGAGTCCAGAGTCAGATCGCGGAAGCCTCGGAAGTTTTTGATCCTGAATGACTGGTACATGGGCGCGTTCTCCTGGCTGACTAGCGCTATTGTAGCACGCCATCTACACTCATGCCCTCCGCCCGACCAGCAAGAACTGGCGGATGCGGAAGCGCGCTTCCGCTGTCGCCCAACAAACAACACGCCCCGGCACATGACCAGGGCGTGGCGATAGCTCAGGGTTGCGTAGCCGCTAACGCTCGCGGCTGACGATGCGCAGGATGTACAGGAACAGGTTGATGAAGTCCAGGTAGAGCTTCAGCGCGCCGACAATCGCTACCTGGCGCACGACGGCTGCCCCTGTGTTGATGCCCTGCACCTCAAGCTGCGCCGCCTGACGCTTGATCCACTGCGTGTCGTAGGCCGTCAGCCCGACGAAGATGAGCACGCCCGCATAGCTGACCACCCAGTAGAGCGTCTCGCTGGCCAGGAAGAGGTTGACGAGGGAGGCGACGATCAGCCCGATGAGGGCCATGAAGAGCAGGCTGCCCAGGCGCGTCAGGTCCATTTCCGTCGTGTAGCCGACGATGCTCATCGCGGCGAACATGGCCCCCGTCGCAAAGAGCGCCAGGTAGATGTCGGTCAGCGTGGCCCAGTAGAAGATGGTGGAGAGCGTCACGCCCATCAGGGCGGCGAAGAGCAGGAACAGGTTGG
>JAGPFT010000057.1 GCA_018056405.1 Anaerolineae bacterium | reverse complement strand
GGGGAAGGGCCAGGGATGGGGGAAGAGGCGGGTATAAGGCTTCTCAAACGGCCTCTAAAGGTTCTGGGGCGCAGCGAGTCTCTTGGGGGCGCGGTCATCGGACTGCTTGCATGGACTCTGGATGTCGCTTATAATGCTCTGTAGACAAAGTTGTCAAATGGTCTGACAAATTTTGGAGTCAATGCAACCGCCATGACCTCAACAGAGCCTTCGGCGACCTTCAGCACCCTAGAGCAAAAACCGCTTAGCGAGCGGATTGTGGCGCGCATCCTCAGCCTCATCAGCGAGCGAAAGCTCAAGCCCGGCGACCGGCTGCCCCCCGAAACGGAACTCGCCGCCATGCTCAGCGTCAGCCGCCCCTCGTTGCGCGAGGCCCTGCGCGCGCTGTCGGTGATGAAGGTAGTCGAGATTCGCCAGGGTTCCGGCACCTACGTCACCTCCCTGCAACCAGAACTTCTGGTCGAGCACCTCGACTTCGTTTTCTCGCTCGATGTTTCCACTTTCATCCAACTCCTCCAGGCCAGAAGCGTCATCGAGCCGGGGATCATCGAGATCGCGGCGACGCAGATCACGGATGAGGAGATCGCCGAGATTGAGGCGATAGCCGCCCAGTCCGAGCAGTCGCGGGACGACCCGCACGCCTTCATGATGGCCGATGCCGAGCTACACCGGCTGATCGCCAACGCCTCGCGCAATCCCATCCTCATCCGCTTCATGGAGTCCATCGGTCGCCTGGGGCTGGCCAGCCGCCGGCGCACGACGCAGCTTCCCGGCGTGGTGGATCAGGTGCTTGACGATCACCGGGCCATCATCCAGGCGTTGAAGTCCCGTGATCCGCTGGCGGCGCGGGAGGCTATGCGTCGCCATCTGGTAGCCATTCAGAATCGCCTGGAGACGGCAACGGAGGGGCCAGGCGCGGGGTAACCGCGCTGGCGGCCTCCTGGCAGAGCGAACGCGATGCCCTGCGCTTCAGGTCGCCGCACACACATTGGCATCAGAAAGGGGAAGTAGTGTCCGAAGTACGGTTTGAGCCATTGGGACTCAACAAGGCTGAGCTGCTCAAACGGATGGGCGAAGCCGGGTTGGACGGCGTGCTGTTGACCTCGCCGGAGAACGTGTTCTACACGACGGGCTATCCCGCTCTGCCGAGCAGCGGCAACCCCATCCTTTACGCGCTGCGCAATGTGCTGCCCTTCTTCTCTTACGTGTCTGCGCGCGGCAAGACGACCCTGTTGTGCTGGGGCGGCGCGGCGACCGGCGTCACCTATGGGGTGGATGCCGTGAAGACGTTTCCCGACATCGCAGGGGCCTACCAGGAACTGGCCTCCGTGCTGTCCGCCGACCTGACGTCTTCCTCTCGCCTGGGCATTGAATCAAGCTGTCCCTACGCCGTCCTGCAAGTCGCCGGGCAGATCGTCCAGCCGCAGCACCTGGTCACAGTAGACCGGGCAATGATGCTGACCCGCATGGTCAAGTCATCCCAGGAAGTTGCTCTGCTGGAGAAAAGTATCCAGGTCGTGGAGCAGACGGTCTCCGAATTGATGGACATGGTGCACCTGGGTGTTGACCGGCCCAGCCTGATGCAGGCGGCGAAGGTAGGCATGATGCGGCGCGGCGCGTCCGGGATCAGCCATGTCACGTTGTCGTTCGGCGCGTCGAACCCGGAAGTGGAAGTTTACGAGAAACTTCAGTCGGGCAAGCTGGTCACGCTCGATCTGGGGGCCATTGTTTCCGGCTATTACTCTGACACGCGGCGGCTGATGTTCAGCGGCGAGATTCCCTCTGGCATGAGTGCCCTGCACCAGACCATGTGCGCCATTGTGGACGAGGTAGGCGGTGCGCTGGCTCCCGGCAAGACTTTCGGGGAGGTCTACGACCTGGCGATGGCGCTCTACGACCGGCAGGGTCTCAAGCCGTTCATCCCCAACATTGGTCACACAATTGGCCTGCAGGTCGAGGAAATCTGGCTCTACCCGGAGAACGCGGCACTGGTGCTCGAGGCGGGGATCGTGCTCAACCTGGAAATGTACGCCGTGTACGAAACAGGCGAGCTGATCGGCGACGAGGAGACCTATGTGATCGCCGAGAGCGGGGTGCGCCAGCTCACCCATCTGCCCACTCCCATCCGGCCTGTGACGACATCTGGCATCTTCCGCACTCTTGGAGCGTAGGGCCATGCAGCGAAGCAAACTGCGGGTCGGCATCATCGGGCTGGGCATCATCTCCGATGCGCACGTCGAGGGCTGCGCGGCCATGCGCGACATCGCCGATGTCGTCGCCGTGTGCGACATTGACGAACCCAAAGCGCACCGTATGGCTGAGCAGTTCGGCGCGGCGGTCTATACCGACTACCGCCGCCTGATTGACGAGGCCGGCGTGGACCTGCTGGACATCATCCTGCCGCACAACCTGCACTACCCTGTCACGCTGTACGCGCTCCAGCGGGGCAAGCACGTGTTGCTGGAGAAGCCCCTGACGGTTGACCCGGACGAGGGCCTGGCGCTCATCGAGGCGGCGCGGGCGGAGGGCGTCCAGTTCTCGGTGGCCGAGAACACGCGCTTCGTCACCGCCTACCTGGAAGCCGAAAAGCTGCTGCGCGCTGGCGCGTTGGGCGACATTTTCCAGATTCGCACGCTGATCGCCGGCAGCGAGTTGGAGCGGCTGGTCAATCCGCACCCCTGGAAGGCCTCGCGCTCTGGTTCCGGCGGTGGCGTGATCATGGATGCCAGCCCGCACACCTTTTACCTGCTCAAGTGGCTCTTCGGCGAGATAGAGAGCCTGCAAGCGTTCGCGTCCAAGAGAGTCGCCGCAAGTGAGGTTGAGGACAACGCGCTGATCATGGGGCGCATGGCCAGTGGGGCGGAGTTCACCTTGCAGTTCAGCTTCACCGCGCTCATCCCCTGGACGGAGCGGCTGGAGATTTACGGCAGCAAGGCGGCCCTGATCATTGACCAGATCGCCCGCCCGCCAGCGATTCTGTACACCGGCAGCGAGGACTTCTACGGGACGCCGCTCGAAGCGGTACCTTACGACCCTGTGCGCTGGAAGTACAACTCCATTGTCGCCGAAGTGAAAGACTTCTTGCAGACTGTGTGGAACGGCAGCACACCGAAGGTTGATCCGGTGGATGCCCACTATGGGCTGCTGGCTATCCGGGCTGCCTACCAGTCGGTGGAGAGCGGCAGCCGTGTTGCGGTCCCCAGGCCCGTAGCGCTGGCCTGACTCAATGCAAAGGAGCGTTCATGGACCCCCTCATCCTCACTGCCACCGCTAATATCTGTTGGTTGGCACCCGACAAGGTGGATTACCCGAAGACGCCGGAAGCCATTGTCGAAGAGGCGTTGCGTTGCCAGGAAGCGGGAGCGACGATCATCCACACGCACGCCGAAGGCCGCTGGCAGGAGGTGATCGCCCTGCACCGCCAGAAGGCGGGCGAGCTGGTGCTGCAATGCGGCATGTCCAGCTTGCAGATTCCGGAGCGGATGGATGTCTTCACCCACCACGCCGACATGATCTCGATGATCACCAGCCACCATGATGAAGCCTTCACCGCGCGGGACTTTCACGTGCTGCACCCGCGTGAAGAGCTAGAGGAATACATGCGGCTGTGCAACGAGTACGGGGTTAAGCCGGAGCTTGAAATCTGGAACACTGGCTCGATCTGGAACATGAACTACCTGATCGGGAAGGGATTGCTCAAGCCGCCCTATTTCACAACGCTGTTCTTCGACTGGCCGGGCGGGCAGTGGTCGCCGGGCACCATCGAGGAGTATCTCTATCGTCGCCAGCACATGCCCGCCGGATCGGTGATCAACGTCAGCATCATGGGCAGCTCCCAGCGCACGATCATCGCGGCGGCCATTGCCAGCGGCGATCACGTGCGGGTGGGCACCGAGGACAACCCGTACAACAAAGACGGCGAGATCGTCCCGACCCATGAACTGGTGGCCGAGGCTGCGGCGATTGCGCGGGCGATGGGGCGGCCCATCGCGACGGTGAGCGAGACCCGGCGCATTCTTGGATTGGCTTAGACAACGAAGGGTTGCAGTGCTGATGAGCGATGAGAGCAAAGTCCTGCTGGTGACGGGGGGCGCGCGCGGTATCGGCGCGGCGGCTGCCGAGATATTCAGCCAGCATGGGTATGACGTGTCCATCCTGGACATTTTGCCCCTCGCCGAAGCTGGCGAGATTCGCCAGAAAGTACAGGCGAACGGCAGGCGTTGTCTCTACGTCCAGTGCGACGTGGCCGACGAAGGGCAGGTCAAGCAGGCGGTGCGGCAGACGCTCGACGAGTTGGGCACGATTGACGTGCTGGTGAACAACGCGGGCATTGTGCTGGTGGCCGCGGTGGAAGACATCCCCTACGAACAGTTCATGCGCGTCGTCAGCGTGAACCTGGGGGGCACTTTCCTGCTGTGCAAATACGTGCTGCCCGTGCTGAAGGCCAAGCGCGGCGGGGCGATCATCAACATGGGGTCAGTGTCGGGCCATGTGGGGCAGATTGACCACTCGTCCTACGGCTCCACGAAGGGCGCGATCATCGCCTTCACCCGCGCCCTCGCCTGGGAAGTGGCCAAGTACGGCATCCGCGTCAACTCGATCAGCCCTGGTTCGGTGGACACGCCCATGCTGCGCAGCGACATCCAGATCGAGTCCGAAAAGACCGGGCTGCCGTTTGAGGAAGTCAAGAAGCTCCGTGAGGCTGAGCAGGCATTCAACCGCTGGGCCGATCCCTTGGAAGTCGGCGAAGCGATCTACTTCCTGGCCAGTGACAAAGCCTCATTCATCACCGGCACCGACTTGCTCGTGGACTGCGGGTGGGTCGCCAAGTAACGCGCCTTGTGGCGCGATGGGAAGGAGGTGGTGCCCGGTTATCGAGCTGACCGGTGAGTTGAGTGCTCCGGGCGAATCACGTGTCCGTCTTGTGCAATTTCACACGTGTTCCGCTTCCGGCCAGCCCGATAACTCCAACAAATATACCAGAAAGCCCTGGCATAGTGAACGGCAATCCTTAACCACAGTTTCGGGAGGCTAGGTCAAATGCATAAGAAGACAGGTTTGCACCTGCTGTTGCTGGCGTTGATCGTGCTGGGTATCGGCGTGACCTCCGTCGGCGCGCAGGAAGAGATCAGCATCGTGCACTACTACAGCGATGTCCTCGGCAAGGAAGCGATGGGGAAAATCCTCGCTAACTTCAACGAGGCGCATCCTGAGTACGAGGTCGTGGACAACTCTGCCGGGCACGAGGACTTCAAGACCCAGATTCTGGTCACCATCGCTGGCGACAATCCGCCCGACATCTTCTCCTACTGGGCCGGTGCCCGCACGCAGTTCGTGACCGACGCGGGCCGCCTGATGAGCCTGGCGGACTTCTGGGAAGAGAACGATCTGGACGCGATCATCCCGGAGGGCGTGAAGGCCGCGGCCATCTACAACGGCGACATCTATCTGATCCCCATGAACGTCCATCCCACCGGGTTCTGGTACAACCCCAAGGTGATGGCCGACGCCGGGATCACCAAGATGCCGGAGACCTGGGATGAGCTAAAGGCAGCCTGCGTGACCCTCAAGGAAGCAGGCGTCTACCCGATCTCGCTCGGCTCGATGAACCGCTGGCCGGCCCAGTTCTGGTTCGACTACATGGTGTCCTACACCGCTGGCGCAGAATATCGCCAGAAGCTGATGGTCGGTGAGGCCAAGTACACAGATCCCGAAGTCGTCACCGCCATGGAGACCTGGAAAGAGCTGACCGACCTCGGCTGCTTCGCCCCGGACTCCAACGCCTACGACTGGACGGACGCCGCCGACATGGTTGCCAACGGCACCGCTGCGATGAACCTGATGGGCACCTTCATCACCGGCTATCTCAACAGCATCGGGTTGGAGCCGGGCACCGACTACGACTTCTTCCCCTTCCCAACCATCAACCCCGACGTGCCGCGCGTGACGCATGGTACGGTTGACGGCTGGGTTGTCTCGGCAAACGCCAAGAATCCGGAAGGCGCTAAGGCCCTGCTGCTGCACTTCATCAGCAAGGAGTCCCAGGAAATCTGGGCGGTGGGCCAGGGTGCGTTGGCCGCTTCGACCGCCGTGGACCCAAGCATCTACTCGCCGGTCATGGCCAAGGCTGCGGACTATCTGGCGAGCGTCATGTTCCTCAGCGGCTATGACCTCTCCACCACCCCGCCGATGGCCGAGGGCGGGCTGGATATGTTTGCCATGTTCATGAATGACCCGTCGGGCTATCAGGAATACCTCGAAATCACCCAACAGGTCGCCGACGACGTGTTTGGTGGATAAGCTAGTCTGAAGCTTGTGGCACAGGGCGGAGGCCCTCCGCCCTGTGCCGGCCTTGTGGTGCCGGTGCAGGAGACAATCTGGTGACCCGATCGCGACACATTTGGGCGTTTCTATTCTTGTTGGTGCCTGTCACCTACTACCTTATTGTGGTGATCTATCCGTTGCTCTCGTCGTTCTATTTCAGCTTCACCGACTGGAATGGTTTCAGCCAGGACTATAACTTTGTCGGGCTGGACAACTACAAGAAGATGCAGACCGATCGCTTGTTCCGCAACGCCATCGAGAACACGGTGATCTGGACGGTCGCGGCCATCGTGCTGCCAACGGCTGGCGGCCTGGTGCTGGCCCTGGCGCTGCACGAGCGAGGCATCATCTCCCGGCTCTTCAAATCGCTATTCTACCTGCCAATTTGCCTGTCCCTGGTCGTCGTCGGTCAGGTCTGGATCTGGATTTATCAGCCCGACTTCGGGCTGATCAACGTGGTCTTGCGGAACGTCGGGCTTGACAGTTGGACGCGGGCCTGGCTGGCCGATCCGGACACGGCGCTGCAAGCGGTCATTGCCGCGTGGACATGGCAGCAAACCGGCCTGGCCATGGTCATCTTCCTGGCCGGGCTGACCGCTGTGCCGCGCGAGCTGACTGAGGCATCGCAAATAGACGGGGCGAACTACTGGCAGTCCGTGCGCCACGTGATCATCCCCTTGCTGCAGCCTGCTTCCATTGTGGTCATCGCCCTGGCCGTCATTAACTCGCTGAAGAGCTTCGACATTCTCTACATGATGACGCGCGGCGGCCCCTTTCACTCGTCAGACAACCTGGCCATGATGGTCTACAACGAGTCTTTCCAGAAATACCGGATGGGCTATGGCAGCACCGTCGCCGTTGTGTTGTTCGTGATCACGCTGGTCGTCATCGCCATCTACTTCCGCCAGCAGCGCGGCCTGGAGCAGCTCTATGACTAACCTTGCATCTACTGCGACGGCAGAAGCGCAGGCCAATATCTCTAAGGAGCGGTCCAAGGCACGGCGTTCGGTGGTGATTCTGTACGTGTTCCTGACCCTGCTCCTGCTGGTCTATTCGCTGCCGACCATCGGTGTGCTGCTGACCTCGCTGAAAACCAATGCTGAAATCTCGCGCGAAGGCGTCTGGAATCTGCCGGACAGCCTCAGCCTGGACAACTACCGGGCAGCCTTGCAGGAAGGGAACGCGGGACACTACCTGGTCAATTCGCTCAAGGTGACTATTCCCGCCAGCGTGCTCTCCATTGCCTTTGGCATCCTGACCGGCTACACCCTGGCCAAGCTGCCCTTTCGGGGCAGCGACATCCTGTTCGTCTTCCTCGTTGCCGGCTTGTTCTTCCCCCCGCAGATCGTCATGATCCCGCTCTTTCGCATGTTCAACTCGGCGGGGTTGTACGACACGCTGTGGCCGATGATCATCGTGCACACCGGGTTCGGCATTCCCATCTGCACGCTGGTGCTGAAGAACTTCTTCGCCACCATCCCGACCGCGATCCGCGAAGCGGCCATCATTGACGGCGCGAACGAGATACAGGTGTTGGTGCGGGTCATGCTGCCCCTGTCGCTGCCCTCGCTGGCTGTGCTGGCGACCCTCCAGTTCACCTGGATCTGGAACGACTTCCTATGGCCGGTCATTTTCACCCGCTCAGACGACGCGCGGACCATCATGTTCGGGTTGGCGTCGCTGCGCGGGCAGTACAGCGTCGCCTATGGCACGCAGGCCGCGATGGCGATCCTTGCGAGCATCCCGACGCTGTTGATCTTCATCTTCTTCCAGAAGTACTTCATTCGCGGGCTGACGCTGGGTTCGGTGAAGGGGTAGTGCCGCAGACGCCAGATTCTATTACGAGGGCGAAGGCGAGCCTGAACTCCCTGGCTCGCGCAAGTTCCGCTTCCGCCGGACGGGTGGCGCTCATCCCTGAGCAGATCGCCGGTTTGATGGTCGCGCGTAGCGTGGTCGGACGGGTTCCGCTCCTCTGTGCCAGAGGAGCCGCTGCCATCGTGCTCTTCAGGAGAAGCTATGGAATACGTTAATCTGGGCCGTTCGGGCCTCAAAGTCTCGCGCATCTGCCTGGGCATGTTGAGCTTTGGGTCGTCGCAGTCGCGCCCCTGGATTCTCGACGAAGCGGATAGCCGCCCCATTGTCCAACGGGCGGTTGAGCTGGGTATTACCTTCTTCGACACGGCGGATATGTATTCCGAGGGCGTCAGCGAGGAAGTCACCGGGCGGATGCTGCGCGATTTCTTCGCCCGGCGCGATGAATACGTGGTTGCCACCAAAGTCTTCTACCCGATGGGCGACAAGCCCAACCAGCGCGGACTGTCGCGCAAGCATCTCATGGACGCCGCCGAAGCGTCGCTGCGTCGCCTGGGGACGGATTACATTGACCTCTACCAGATTCACCGCTGGGATTACGAGACACCCATCGAGGAAGTCCTGGCCGCCCTGCACGACCTGGTGACCTCCGGCAAAGTGCGCTACATCGGCGCGTCCAGTATGTGGGCCTGGCAGTTCATCAAGGCCCAGTACACGGCAGACCTGCACGGCTGGACGCGCTTTGTGTCCATGCAGAACCACTACAACCTGCTGGTGCGCGAAGAAGAGCGCGAGATGATCCCCTGCTGTATAGACCAGGGGGTGGGCATCATCCCCTGGAGTCCGCTGGCGCGCGGTCTGCTGGCTGGCAAACGGTCGCGGCACGCCAGCGGCGAGAGCAAGCGCGCCCAGAGCGACGACCTGGCGGCCTACTACTATCACCGCGACCGCGATTGGGATATTGTGGAGCGCGTGGTGGAAGTGGCCGAGCGGCTGGGCGTTGTGCCAGCCCAGGTAGCCATCGCCTGGCTGCTGCATAAGCCGGGGATCACCAGCCCGGTTGTGGGGGCCACCAAGATCGAGCACCTCGAAGATGCGGTCAAGGCCCTGGATGTGCGCCTCTCCGAGCAGGACATGGCCTACCTCGAAGAGTTATACGAGCCGAGGGCCGTGCTTGAGTACAGTTGAGGGGGGGATAGGAGGAAGGCGTTCCCTCCAAGAGGAGAGCGTCTGTCAGAACAGCCGCGGCTGCTCGATTGGACGCTGCCCGTCGAGCAGCAGGTAAGCCGCCGCGCGCTCGACGTTGACCACGCCCGCGCTGCGCAGATCGCTGAGGCTGTGCAGCTTTCCCCCGCGCCGTGCTGCCACAATGCGCTCCGCCCCCTTCGCGCCGATCCCCGGCACGCGCAGCAATTCCTGCCGCGTCGCTGTGTTCACTTCCAGCGGCGCTTCGCGCAGATTCGCCTCAGCCCAGGCGCGCTTGGGGTCTACGTTCAGGGGCAGATTGCCGCTCGCCGTGAAGGGCATCTCCTCCAGCCCGAAGCCGTAGTCGCGGATGAGGAAGCTCGCCTGGTAGAGGCGGATACGGCGCATGTCATTCGTGGGGGCGACGTTGTCGAGCGGCGTGTCGGCGACGGGCCGGAACGCCGAGAAATAGACGCGGGCCAGTCCCAACTGGCGGTGCAGGTGCTCGGTGGCGCTGAGCAGCTCGACATCCGGCTCGCCCGCTGGCCCGACGACGAACTCGGTCGTGCTGCTGGCACGCAGCCGCCCCTCGCTGGACTGGCGCAGCTCGTGCACCCAGCGCAGCGGGTCGAGCAGCTCGGCGGTGAACTGCTTGCTGGGGGCGATGCGCGCCAGGCGGTCGGCGGTCGGCGCTTCGAGGTTGGCCGAGACGCGATCCGCCAGGGTCATCGCCTGCACCACCTGGTCGCGCTCGGCGCCGGGCATGATCTTGAGGTGCATATAGCCGCGGAAGCCGTATTGCTCGCGCAGGATGGCCCCCACGTCGAGAATGGCGTCCTGGCTGGTGACGCCGCCGCGCAGCACGCCCGACGAGAGGAACAGCCCTTCCACCGCCCCGGCGCGGTAGAGGGCCATGAAGCCGCGCGCCAGGTCGTCGGGGGTGATCTTGACGCGGCGCATGGCGCCCCGTCCGGCACGAAACGGGCAATAGAGGCAGTCGCGCTCGCAGGCGGTAGTCGTCATCGCCTTGAGCACGGGCATGCGCCGGTTGCCGGCGACGACGTGGGTGATGCACTCGCTCAGGTCGGGCACATCGCGGCGGCGAAGCGGACGCTCGCGCTCCGGCGCGTC
>JAGPFT010000056.1 GCA_018056405.1 Anaerolineae bacterium | reverse complement strand
ACAGGACAGTGTGTGGGCAGGCGATATTCAGCAGCTCAAAGGGCTGGTCTCTGAGCGCGCGCTCAGCGGCGAGACGGTAGTTCTCAATATGGGGCCACAGCATCCCAGCACGCACGGCGTGCTGCGCTTGATGCTTGAACTGGATGGCGAAGAGATCGTGAGTTGTGTGCCCGATATTGGCTATTTGCATACGGGCATTGAAAAGAATATGGAGGCCAAGCGGTACGAGCAGGCGATCACCATGACTGATCGCATGGACTACCTCAACTCCCTGGGCAACAATCTGGTCTACTGCCTGGCCATTGAGAAGATCATTGACCTCGACGTGCCCCTCAGGGCGCAGTACTTGCGCGTTCTGCTGGCCGAACTGACGCGCATTAGCAGCCATCTGGTGTGGCTGGGCACGCACGCGATGGACATTGGTGCGCTGAGCGTATTCTTGTACTGCTTCCGCGAGCGCGAGAAAGTGCTCGACATTTTCGAAATGGTCTCCGGCCAGCGCATGATGAGCACGTACTTCCGGCCCGGCGGCTTGTGGCGCGACGTGCCGGAGGAGTTCGAGCCGGCGGTGCGCGACTTCATCAGCTACTTCCCGGCGCGCCTTGACGATTACGAGCGGCTGCTGACGGATAACCCGTTGTGGCTTGACCGCACGCAGGGGATCGGCTTTCTTTCAGCGCAGGACGCCATCGCCCTCGGCTGTAGCGGCCCGGTGCTGCGCGGGTCGGGCGTCAACTGGGACATCCGCAAGGCGATCCCCTACAGCAGCTACGAGCATTTTGAGTTTGATGTGCCACTTGGTCAGCATGGGGATGTGTACGATCGCTATCTGATCCGCGTCGAGGAGATGCGCCAAAGCCTGCGCATCGTGCAGCAGGCGTTGGACAACCTGCCGGGCGGCCCCGTGCGCTCGAATAACCGGAAATACGTCCCCCCGCCGCGCTCCGAGCTAGGCACGAGCATGGAGGCGGTGATTCACCACTTCAAGCTGTGGACCGAAGGCTTCCGCCCGCCTGAAGGGGAAGTCTACGTGCGGGTCGAGAGTCCGCGTGGCGAACTGGGCTGCTACCTGATCAGCGACGGCAGCCCGAAGCCCTGGCGTGTGCACTTCCGCGCGCCGAGCTTCATCCACCTGAGCGCGCTGCCTCACATGGCCCAAGGGTACCTCATCGCCGACCTGGTGGGCATCATCGGTACGATTGACATTGTGCTGGGCGACGCCGACCGCTAGAGGCCGGCCCGGACTAGCGAGCACCAAAACGGGAGTAGTGGCGTGCTGGCTGAGAAACATGCGGAGCGGATCGAGAAGATCTTCGCCAAGTATCCGGACAGGCGTTCCGGGGTGATGGCCCTGCTCTATCTGGCACAAGAGGAATATGGCTGGCTCTCGGAGGAAGCGCTGCGCGAGGTCGCCGGGCTGTGTGGCATCGATCCGACCCAGGTGCAGTCCATCGCCGGCTTCTACACGATGTACTCCGAGAAGCCCAAGGGGAAGTTCTGGCTGCAGGTGTGCACCGACCTGCCGTGCGCCTTGCGCGGCGCTGATCAGTTCTTCAGCGAACTCTGCGCGTATCTGGGGCTGGACGAACACGGCGGGACGACGGAAGATGGCCTGTTCACCGTCGAGCCGGTGATGTGCCTGGCCGCGTGCGACAAAGCGCCCATGCTTCAGTGCAATTTCCACTATCATGAGAACCTAGACCTGGAGAAGGTCAAGGCGCTCATTGAGCAGTGGCGGGCCGAAGCGAGTCGAGACGACGGGATGCGCGGGTAACGCAGGCCGATGGTCGCGGGCGACGAGTTCGATCTGGCGGTTTTGTCCGCCGCCGATTATGAGAGCGTGCTCGCGCTCTGGCAGCAGGCCGGGTTGCACATTCGCACGGCGGGGCGCGACAGCGCGGAGCAATTCGCCCGGCAGCTTGCCGGGGGCACGCAGACCGTGTTGGGTCTGCGCGCCGCCGGAGCGCTTGTTGGCGTTGTGGTAGTGACCCATGACGGGCGCAAAGGCTGGATCAACCGGCTGGCGGTGCACCCGGACTTCCGGCGACAGGGCGTTGGCCGCCGGCTGATTGTCGGGGCAGAGCGCCTGTTGCACGCGCAGGGGATCGGGATCATAGCGGCGTTGATCGAGGACTGGAACGCGCCTAGCCTGGCGCTCTTTCAAGGGGCCGGCTACTCCGTGCATCCAGACATTCATTACCTGACCAAGCGCGACAGCGACGAGGTCTGAACGGGGCGCTGGCAGTAGCTCGCTGACTCACGCGCAAGGCCCGCCCAGGAACGGGGTTCTGAGGACAATGGCACACATTCTGCTGCGCAACCGTGACATAGCCGACCTCTGGCAATTTGAGACTTACGTGGCGAATGGTGGTTACGACGCCCTGAAGCACGCGGTGAATGACCTGTCGCCTGACGAAGTGATCCAGATTGTCTCGGCGGCCAACCTGCGCGGGCGCGGCGGGGCGGGGTTCCCGACCGGGCGAAAATGGTCGTTCATCCCCAAAGACGCGCCGGTGAAGTACGTGACGGTCAACGCCGACGAGAGCGAGCCGGGCACCTTCAAAGACCGCGAGCTGCTGGAGAAGAACCCGCACCAGGTGATCGAAGGTGCGCTGATCGCGGCCTATGCCATCCAGGCGACAGCGGTCTACATTTACTGTCGCGGGGAGTTCTGGGACCTGGCCCACGCGCTGGAGGAGCGGATCGAAGAAGCCCGCCAGGCGAACCTGGCCGGCGAGAACATCCTCGGCAGCGGGTGGAGCTGCCCTGTCTACGTGCACCTGGGCGCGGGCGCGTACATCTGCGGCGAGGAAAGCGCGCTGCTCAACAGCGTGCAGGGATTGCTCGGCCAGCCGCGCGTGCGCCCGCCTTTCCCGGCGCAGGCTGGTGGCGGTCTGTACTACGCGCCGACGGTGGTCAACAACGTCGAGACGCTGGCTAACGTGCCCTGGATCATCTTGAATGGTGCCGACGCCTACAAGACTGTCGGCACGGCGGAAAGCCCCGGCCCGAAGATTTTCTGTGTGAGCGGGCATGTGGAGCACCCCGGCAACTACGAGCTGCCGCTGGGCATCACCTTCCGCGAACTGATCTACGAGCGGGCAGGGGGCATCCCGAACGGCAAGAAACTCAAAGGCATCCTGCCGTCGGGGGCCAGTGGCCCGGTGCTGCGCGCCACTGAGGAGGTGCTCGACGCGCCGCTGACGTATGAGAGCGTGGCCGCGCTGGGCAGCACCCTGGGGTCGGCATCGTTCATCCTCATGGACGAGGACACCGACATCGTCTGGGCCGCCGCCAAGATGATCCACTTCTTCAAGCATGAAAGTTGCGGCAAGTGCACGCCCTGCCGCGAGGGTACCTACTGGCTTGACAAAATCTACGAGCGCATCCTGCGCGGCGAGGGGACGGCGCATGACCTGGAACTGCTGGAGAAAGTCCCGCAGCAGATCATGGGGCTGACGCTGTGCGCGCTGGGCGATTTCGCCTGCAACCCCGTGCTGAGCACGGTGCGGCAGTTCCGCGACGAGTACGAACAGTACATTGGCCTGGCGGAGCCGGTCGCGGCGGAAGCGTGAGAAGCGCTGACGTGCGGTTTACCTCACCCCTAAGTCCCCTCTCCACACGCGGAGAGGGGACTTAACCGCAAGGCAATCCCTCCTCTCCGTTTGCGGAGAGGGGGCTGGGGGGTGAGGTTCTGAGGGAGTTCGGCGCATGGAACGGGAGAGAACGGGCGGCGTGAAATCTGCGCATAAGACGCAGATCGCCGTGTTGTCCTGGTTGATCAACGCTGACCCGGATGCGCCCGTCAACTACCTGCTGCGCGGTGAAGAATGGCTGGCCTGCGGGCAGGCTCACAACGCCAGGAAGGACTTCACGCAGGCGCGGGCGTTGGCCGCTCAGGCTTACCAGGGTAGCGCCTGGGGCTATATCTACCAGTCGTACATAGACCGGGCTGACGCCGGGCTGCGCCAGTGCGGTCAGGCACCGTAAGGTTCGTAGCCGGCTTGGTGTACCCACAGCTCTGGCTCTTGAGGAGCGATATGACCGAAACCATTACGATCATCATTGACGGTCAGGACTACCAGGTTCCCAGGGGGATGAACCTGGTTGACGCGGCGAAAATGCACGGGATTGACATCCCTGTGTTCTGCTACCATCCCAAGCTCGATCCGGCGGGCATGTGCCGCATGTGCCTCGTCGAACTGGGCACGCTCGCCATCAACCGCGAGACCGGCGAGCCAGAGCGCGATAAAGCCGGCCAACCGGTGGTGCGCTGGTTCCCCAAGTTGCAGACTGCCTGCACGCAGACGGTTAGCCCAGGGATGGTGGTGCGCACGGATTCGGCTGCGGTCGCTCAGGCACGCGATGACATCCTCGAATTCCTGCTGACCAGCCACCCTCTGGACTGCCCTGTTTGCGACAAGGGGGGGGAATGCCCCCTGCAAAACCTGACGATGGCCTATGGCCCAGGGGTGTCGCGGTTCATTTATGACGACAAGATGCACCTGGCCAAGCACGTCCCGTTGGGCGAACTTATCTACCTGGACCGCGAGCGCTGCATCCAGTGCGCGCGCTGCACGCGGTTCTGCGACGAGATCGTGGGCGATGGCGTGCTGGCTTTCCACGAGCGCGGGCGGCGCTTGCAGATCATCACGGTCAGCGACCCACCGTTCGACACGAAATTCAGCGGCAACACCACCGACATCTGCCCGGTGGGGGCGCTGACGACAGCGGACTTTCGCTTCGGCGCACGCCCTTGGGAGTTGGACGAGGTGCCGAGCATCTGCCCGCATTGCCCGGTAGGGTGCAATATCAGCGCCAGCACACGGCTCGACCGCGACTTCGGCGGCAGGAAGATGATCAAGCGCATCATGCCGCGCCAGAACGAGGCCGTTAATGAGATTTGGATCTGCGATAAGGGGCGCTTTGGGCACCATCACAGCCGTTCTGGGGAGCGCCTGACGCAGCCGATGATCCGGCGCGAAGGGGAGTGGGTGCCTGTCGAATGGGAGACGGCTTACCGCGAGATTGCCGTGCAGCTTATCCGTCACGGCAAGGAGACCGGCTTCCTGGCGGGGACTGGCCTGTCGAATGAAGACTTGTGGGAACTGCGTAAGCTCGCCCGGCTGACGCACGCCGACTGTCTGCTGGGAGTCTGGCCGGCGACGATGGCGGGCATCGGGCAGGTGACCCAGGGGGGGGTGGGGGTGGGCACTCGCCTGCAAGACCTCGGCCCGGACAGTGCGATTCTGGTCATCGCGTCCGACCTGGACGAGGAAGCGCCGATCTGGTGGTTGCAGGTCAAGCAAGCCGCCGATCGCGGGGCGAAAGTGGCCGTCGCCAATGGGCGCCCGACCAAGCTCGACCGCTACGCGACGGTGGCGCTGCACTACGCCTATGGCGAAGCGGTGGCCGTGCTCAACAGTTTCTCCGTCACGGCCCGGCGCAGCAAGGCGATTGACGAAGCGTTCGTCGCGGCACGGGCCGAGGGCTTCGCCGAGTTTGACGCCAGCCTGAAGGGGACGCGCGTCCCCAAGCTCTACGCGGAAGCGGCTCAGGCCTTGCTGGGCGCGAAAGACCTGGTCGTGTTCGTCGGCGGCGAAGGCGTGACGCTGGCGCAACACGGCGAGCTGATGCAGGCAGCGGCCAACCTGCTGATCCTCACCGGGCACGCGGGGCGCGCCAACAACGGGCTGATACCGGTGTGGCCTGGCGCGAATGTGCAGGGCGCGCTGGATATGGGCTTCGGGCCGGGGGCGACCAGCAACCTGATCGCGCAGCGGCCCGCCATGTGGGTCCTCGCCGAGGCCGATCCGGTGGCCGAGGACGCGCGGATGGCTGAGGTTCTGGCGGGGGCGGAGTTCGTGGTGTTGGCGAGCCAGTTCATGACGCCCACTGCGGAGAAGGCGCATCTGCTCCTGCCCGTGCAGAGCTTCGCCGAACGCGAGGGCACCTTCACCAACGGCCTGCGCCGCGTGCAGCGCTTCTACATGGCGCAGACGCCGCTCGAGGGCACGTTGCCTGCGTGGAAGGTGTTCGCCCATGTCAGCGCGCACATGCCTGGCGGGGCAAAGCCACGCATTGCGCCCAGCCTGGTTATGCGCGACATCACGCAGCACGTGCTGCGCTATGCCGAGATGAGTTATCCCAATCTGGCGCATGTCGAGCCGCAGTTCCCTCTGGTGGGCGGCCACGACTTGTACTACGGCGGCACAGCCTACACCAATCATGGCGGCCTGGGCGTGCAGTGGGCAACCAACGCCGAGAGGGAGAAATACAGTCTGACGGTTCGGCCAGTGAACGTTGCCAGGCCCAGGTTCGACGGGCTGGCGGCGGTGCCGGTACGTCTGCTGTACAACCGCGAGCCGTTATTCGCGCCGAGCACAGTCATGCACCAGCGTGTGCCTGCGCCGTATGTGGAGCTGAATGCGGGCGACGCCGAGACGTTGGGCATCGCCGAGGGCGACGCGGTGATATTGACGGCGGACGGCGTGCAGTTGGCTGCCCAGGCTCGCGTCAACAGTCACACTCCAGCAGGCACTGTGCTTGTCCCGCAGCGTCTAGGCGCGACGCCCATTCCTGGCACGCTGGCCGAGTGCGCCGTGCAGAAGATGGAGGGATAGTCCCGCAATGTTTGGTCCAGGAGAATCGAGCGTTGTAGTAGAATGCGCCAGTCACGCCACATGCACGGTGATTCACTCGATCCTGACGAGTCTGATCCTGTTTGTCGTCTTGCTCACCGGCTTCGCTTACACCACCGTCCTTGAGCGGCGTTTTCTGGCGTTTCTCCAGGCGCGTGTGGGGCCGAACCGCGCGGGACCCTACGGCCTGCTGCAACCTGTCGCCGATGGGATCAAGCTCATCTTCAAGGAGGATATCACGCCGGCTCACGCGCAGAAGGTCATCTTCTGGCTGGCACCGGTGATCAAAACCGTGCCGGCGCTCCTGGTGCTGGCTGTGGTGCCCTTCGGCCCCAAGATCGCTGTGCCCTGGTTCGACGGCAAGTGGTATCGCCTGTCGCAGGGATTGGTTGATGTCAACGTGGGCGTGTTATGGCTGTTGGGAATCACCAGCATTGGCGTTTATGGGGTCGTGCTCGCCGGCTGGTCGAGCAACAACAAGTACGCGATGTTGGGCGGGCTGCGTTCGTCGGCGCAGATGATCAGCTACGAGCTAAGCATGAGTCTGGCGATGGTGGTGCCGGTGATGCTGGCCAGCTCGATGAGCGTTGGGGACATCATAGAGGCGCAGAACGATGTGCCGATCCTGGGCTGGTTCGTCTTCCAGAACCCAATGGCCGCTGCGATTATGGCGGTGGCGTTGCTGGCGGAAGTGAATCGCGCGCCGTTTGACATGCCCGAAGCAGAGCAGGAACTGACCGCCGGCTACCACTCCGAATACAGCGGCATGAAGTTTGCCATGTTCTACCTGGCCGAATACATCGGCATGATCGCGGTGAGTGCGGTCGGTGCGGCCATGTACTTTGGCGGCTATCACTTCGTCTATGTAGACCAGGCACCGTTGCTTGGCCCGCTGGTCTATGGGGCCAAAGTGGTGGTGCTGCTGCTGGTCATGATCTGGGTGCGCGGCACGCTGCCCCGCATCCGCTACGACCGGCTGATGGCTTTCGGATGGAAGGTAATGCTGCCCTTCGCGTTGGTGGCCGTGGCCTGGTCGGCGGTTGCTGTGGTGCTGGATGAGGAAGTTGGCGGTTCGGCCAAGCTGATCATGGCGGTGATCGCCTGGGTGCTGTTCCTGGCTGGCGCGTCGTTCTGGCTGGGGCGGGTAGGCCGCAAGCCGGAGCCGGTGAGCGCGCCGCGCGTCGAAGTGGTCTCGCTTGGCAGGAGGGCGAGGCCTGGGCTGCCGGCTTTCACGATGTTTAACAAGGTACGGGGTGTGCCTACGGCTCTGGCGCGCACTGTCTCTGGCAGGGGCGCTAGGGCTGAGGGCGAGCAGTCACGCCCAGGTGGGAAGAGACCGGCTTAGGGGTACGGGTTCGAGTCAGGGGAGTATTGCATGAATCTGGTACGCGGGTTTGCCACGACATTCAAGCATGTGCTTGAGGGGCCAGTCACCATCCAGTATCCTGAGCAGGCGCGTCCGCTGCGCGAGCGCTACAAGGGGCGACACGCGCTCAAGCGCTACGACAACGGCCTGGAGAAGTGCATCGGTTGCTCCCTCTGCGCAGCGGCCTGCCCGGCTGATGCGATCTGGGTGGAGGCGGCTGAGAATACGGACGAGGAACGCTACAGCCCCGGCGAGCGCTACGCCAAGACCTACGAGATCAATATGCTGCGCTGCATCTTCTGCGGCTACTGCGAAGATGCCTGCCCTACCGAGGCGATTGTGTTGGAGCACGAATACCGCTTGAGCTTCTCTGATCGCCGCGATGCGATCTATGTCAAGGAAATGCTGCTCGACCCGCTGCCGCCGGGAGTGGAAGGCACACCGCGCCAGACGGAGCCGGGTCAGTTCACGCGCTCGATCCCGCAAATGGAGGATCCGAAGTAGTCCGCGCAGAGGAGCGCGGGCCGCGTGCGCTTGGCCTGGCTCTTGTCTTGCGCTACACTGCGACGCATCATCGGGGATTGAAGCAGAGGAACTTGGCGCGACCGGTCGAACGAACCAGGACGGCAGGATCATGGAGCTTACGTTATTCATCATAGTGGGAGCGATTGCGCTGATCTCGGCGGCGCTGATGCTCATCAGCGAAAACGCCGTCTACAGCGCGTTGTTCCTGATTCTGAACTTCATGTGCATTGCGTTCCTGTTCCTGATGCTCAATGCACCCTTCCTGGCCATGGTGCAGATCACGGTGTACGCAGGCGCGATCATGGTGCTCTTCCTGTTCGTGATCATGCTCCTGGGTGCCGAGCGCACCCTGCCTACGATTCAGTCGCGGTTCCGCTGGCTGGCTCCGGCGGTGGTCCTCATGGCGCTGCTGTTCCTGATCACGGTCAGCGTCGCCCTGATCAACGGAGAGATCACCAAGACGGAGCCGCGCAAAGCCGAGCCGCAGGTGCGCGTGGTGCACGCCCTCGATGGCCTGGCCAGCCTGGATGTCTACCTGGACGGCGAGCCGGTAGCTCAGGATGTGGCCTTCCGCGCTGCGACGGATTTCGCTCCCTGGCGCGAAGGCGAGTACGAACTCGCCATTTTCGAGGCGGGGGCCGACCCAGCCAACGCGGATGCGCTGCTCGTCCAGCCGGTGACGATTGAGCGGGGCAAGGCGTACTCGCTGACGGCGATTGGCCGGATCGGTGTGCCGGGGGCGCGTCTGGTAGCCGCCGCCCATACCCTTGACTTCAGCGGCAAGAAGGATGGGCTGCGCCTGGTCGCGGTCAACGCATTGCCCGGCAGGCCGCTCGTAGACGTGCGCGATGAGGTTTACGATGAGGTGCTCGTCAGCGCGCTGGCTTACGGGGAGGCGCGCGAGTTCGAGCTATCGAAGGGGACGCGCAGCGTGGCCCTCTACACGACCGGCAGCCAGCGCACGCCTGTCTCTGAGCTGCCTGAGCAGGCGTTGAAGGCGAACACGCTGGTGTTGTGGGTCTTTGCCGAGCAGCGCCAGCCAGATAACTCTTTCACCGACGTGGTGATCAGCCTGCAGGACAAGGCGGTCACATCGTTCGGCAGCCCCACGCATGTTGGGCAGTTGCTGTTCACGGACTACGTGCTGCCCTTCGAGTTGGTGGCATTACTATTGCTCGTGGCCATGATCGGGGCCATTGTGCTGACGCACGAGAGCCTGACACCGCGCAAGGCGGCTGAGCGTCGTCTGGCGAATCCACCGCCCGGTCTTGAGCAGTCCACCCCAGGCGAGACCGGGCGCTAGCGGACGCGACCCACGCGATTACTTGAGGGGGAAGCCCATATGGGATCATCAGAAGTAGCGGTTGAGCTATACGTGCTGTTGAGCGCCGTGCTGTTCATCATGGGAGCGATGGGCGTGCTGCTGCGGCGGAACGCCATTCTCGTCTTCATGTCGGTCGAACTCATGCTGAACGCGGCGAATCTGGCGCTGGTTGCTTTCGCACGGCAGTGGGCCAGCGGTGCCGGGCAGTTGATGGTGTTCTTCGTCATGACGGTGGCTGCTGCCGAAGTTGCGGTGGGGCTGGCGCTGATTGTGGCCATCTTCCGCACCAAGAAGAGCATTGACATTGACAATCTGCACATGTTCAAGGGATAGGCCGTTGGGGCTAACCGCGCCTGGCCTGGCTCAACACGGCACAGAGGGCCAAAGGAACGCGCATGGACAACTTCTTTGACCTGGTACCGCTAGTTGCCTTGATCCCGCTGGTCGGGCTGCTGATCAACCTGTTTGCAGGCAGGCAGCTTGGCGAACGCGGCGTCGGCATCGTGGCGGTGGGGGCCAGCGGGATGTCATTTGTGATCGCGGTGTTGCTGTGGATCGCGCAGGTCAACACGGGTTACAAAGCGGCGGTGATTGACATGCCCCTCCTCTCCGACTGGATCGTCCTCCCGTCAGCCAATGTGACCATCCCCTGGGCTTTCCGCGTGGACACGCTGAGCGTGACGATGATGCTGGTGGTGACGGGCGTTGGCACGCTGATCCACCTGTAC
>JAGPFT010000055.1:6772-10605 GCA_018056405.1 Anaerolineae bacterium | reverse complement strand
TCCAGGCGCTCATCGTCGGCGACGTGGATGCCATCCCCGTAGATGCCGCCGCCGCGCGCGGCTTCATCTCCACCACCGGCGGCGCGGTCAAGACCGTCGGCGAGGCCTTCTCCGACGACCAGATGGGCTTCATCTTCCCGAAGGGCAGCGACCTTGTGGCCCCCATGAACGCCGCCATCGCCAGCGTCAAACAGGATGGCTTCCTCAACTTCCTCATGAACAAGTGGTTCTTCGACTACCAGCCGCCCGCGTAGGGCTGGCTGCGCACTAACCTTCGGGGCGGGCGCTCAGATACCCCGCCCCGATTGTTTGTCTGTGCGGTTCTTTGCCCAGAACTCTGTATTAACCTCACCCCCAGCCTCACTACGCCCGGCTTGTCCCCTCTCCACGTTGGAGAGGGGGCGGCGAGACGCGCCAGCGCCGAGCGGGGGTGAGGTCAACCAGAGCGCAGCAGCGTGTCACACGACGGAGGGTTATGCTACGAAATCCGGCCATAAGGTTTTACTCCCTGGCGGTGACGACACCTGGAACTGCCCATCCACCTTGTCTCGGCACGTGACCAGGCGAGCGCTCATGTCCGCGCCAGAAACCGTTTGAAAGCCTCACCCCCCGGTCCCCTCTCCACGTGGTGGAGAGGGGGAGTCAGGGTGTGGTTACGTCCCCTCTCCGCGTGTGGAGAGGGGATGGAGGGGTGAGGTAAAGCCGCACGTCTCCCGTGTCGGGTTGGTGTAACCCTACGGCGCCTCCTGTGGGTATACCCCTACAGCGGGTGACACAGCGCAGCGCCCCTACCTGGCAGGCTCTCACACCCCTGATCACATCCTTTGCCCGCACCTGGTGAACCCTCTACAATAACGGGTGGAGAGGCGTTATGCGGCGCAGCAGACGTGGCAAGCCAACCAGACAGGGAGCGTGAGGGATGAACCTCAGCGAGCAGACAACTAACGGCGTGGTCGTCATTGTCCTCAACGGGCGCATTGACACGGACGGCGTAGTGGCGCTGGATAAGGCACTGCGCGCCAGGCTGGAAGCGGACCAGTACCAGATCGTGCTCGACATGGCCGGGGTGCAGTACGTCAACAGTGCCGCCCTGCGCACCCTGGCCGAGGCGATCCTCATCTGCCGCGAGCATGGTGGCGATCTGAAACTGGTGGCCTTGCAGCCCAAAGTGCGGCGCGTGCTGCAGATCGTGGGCTTCGACCGCTATTCGGCCATCTACGAAACGCAACAGGCGGCGCTGGCCGATTTCTGAGCCGCAGAGCATCAGCGCAGAGACGCGGAGGACGCGGAGAAGGCCATAAGGCAAGAGTGTACTTCCTTGCCTTCCCCTGCTTTCTGGGCGATTCCAGGAATCCCCCCTCTAATGTGAGGGGTGTGTGCAAAGGCTGTCAGCGCAGCGCGCGAGGCTGGCAGTAGCCTCACCCCCAGCTTCGCTGCGCTCGGCTTGCCCCCTTTCCACGACGTGGAGAGGGGGGCGGCGAGGCCCGCGTCAGTGGGCCGAGCAGGAGTGAGGCTAAGGAGCACAACCACACTGCCTGACAGGTTTTGCACGCACCCAATGTGAGATACCCCCGGCGCGGCGCGTGAAAAGATGTTACAATCAAAATATCCCACCTATAACGGTATGGCAGGCGTGCAGACCAGCAGCACGCAGGTTTAAGAAACCTTTAACAAGGCTTAACGAAAGTGCCACGACAGCGACCTGAAACGCGCTATGATCAGGCCGTGTTCAGCCGTTCGGTAGGGGGAACGCCCCGATGAAGAAGATCCTGCTGGTCGAAGACGACGACACGCTGCGCAAGACGCTGGCCTACAACCTCTCCCAGGAAGGCTATAAGGTCTTTCAGAGCGGTGACGGGGCCGAAGCGCTCGACCTGGCGCGCGACCACTCGCCTGACATGATCGTGCTGGATGTGATGCTGCCCTCGCTCGACGGCCTGTCGGTCTGCCGCATTCTCCGCAACGAATCCGATGTCCCCATCGTCATGCTGACCGCGCGCGGCAGCGAAGTAGATCGCATCGTCGGGCTGGAGATCGGCGCCGACGATTACATTGTCAAGCCGTTCAGCCTCGGCGAGTTCCTGGCCCGCGTGCGAGCCATCCTGCGCCGCGCCCCTTCGGCGCGCGCTGTCGTAGACCGCTTGGAGAGCGGTGACCTGATGCTGGACCTGATCGCCCGCAAAGCCACGCGCGGCGGCAAAGAGTTGCGCATGACACACAAGGAATTCGACTTGCTGGCCACGCTGATGCGCAACAAGGGGGCTGTGCTCTCGCGCGACCTGCTGCTGGACCGCGTGTGGGGCTACGATTACAGCGGGCAGACGAAGACGGTGGACGTGCACGTGCGCTGGCTGCGCGAGAAGATCGAAGACGAGCCATCGCGCCCGCGCCGGATTGTCACCGTGCGCGGCGTCGGCTATCGCTTCGAAGGATAGGTCCCCTCCATGCTCCCCTGGATCATCGCCGCGCTTGCGCTGCTGAGCACCTTCGCCCTGGCCGTTCTGGTGATGCGTCTGCGTGCGGAAGTTCGCGCGGCGGCAGCGGATCGCGCCCACCAGCAGCAGGCGCACGCCCAGGCTTCGGCGCAGGCTGAACTGCTCAAGAATGCGATCATGAAAGGCGTTGAGGACGCCTTGCTCATCCTCGACACGAACCTGACCATCGTCGAGGCCAACGAGTCCGCACAACAACTGTTCGGCCAGCCATTGGCCGGCAAGACGCTGATGAGCGCATTGCGCCAGCCCGATCTGGAAACCCTGTTCCACGACGCGCGCCGTGTGCGCAGCGAGACAGTCGAGCGGCGTATCGAGCTAGACCACCGCATCTTCCACGCGCGTGCCCTGGCGCTGCCGGCGTCTGACTTAGAGTTTGAGATCATGACTCTGCGCGACGTGACGCAGCTTCAACGGCTGGAGCGCGCCCGCCGCGAGATGGTGTCGAACATTTCGCACGAGCTGAGCACGCCGATCACGTCCATCGGCCTGCTGGCCGAAACCCTGCTCAACGTCGCCGAGCGCGAGAAGCCCAAACGCCTGCGCAAAATGGCCAAGGACATCCGCCGCGAGACGGACACGCTGATGCTCCTGGTGCAGGAGATGCGCGACCTCTCGCTGATCGAGTCCGGCCAGATGCCCATCCGTCTGACGCCCACGCCCCTGCTGCCCATCGTCACCAGCACGCTGCAACAGCTTGAGTCGCTGGCCGAGAACAAAGAGCAGGCAGTCACCGTTGAAGTGCCTGCTGACATCGCGGTGCTGGCCGACGACACCCAGATTCAGCGCGCGCTGAAGAACATTGTCCACAACGCCATCAAGTTCACTCCCAAGGGCGGGCATATCCACATCAGCGCCCGGCGCGGCGACACCGAAGCCATACTCGCCGTGTCCGATGACGGCCCCGGCATCCCCGTCGAAGACCTGCCGCGTATTTTTGAGCGTTTCTTCCAGGCGGATCGGGCGCGGCGCGAGGGCACCGGGCTGGGGCTGGCCATTGTGCGCCATATCGTGCGCGCGCACGGCGGGCGTGCCTGGGCGGAAAGTGTAGAGGGAGAAGGCGCTACCTTCTACATCGCCCTCTCCCTGGCCGACGCCAAGCCTGAAGACGCCCCCGATACGCCCGACGCCTCCTGAGCATCCGGCGGTACGAACCCGCCTTTACCAATCACTAAGAACCAGCCACCAATGACCCTCTCCGTCAGAGCCTTCAGGGGCGGACAGGCGTTGAGATCGGCCTGTAGTCTGGGGCAGGTCTTCACTTGACCTCACCCCCGCTCGGCGCTGGCGCGCCTCGCCTCCCCCTCTCCGTAAACGGAGAGGGGGAAAGGCCGAGCGTAG
>JAGPFT010000055.1:0-6672 GCA_018056405.1 Anaerolineae bacterium | reverse complement strand
GCCCTCTCAATGCTCCTCACGCTGCTGTCCGCCCCTGAACCCACACGGAGTTCAGGGCGGACAGGCGTTGAGATCGGCCTGTAGTCTGGGGCAGGTCTTCACTTGACCTCACCCCCGCTCGGCGCTGACGCGCCTCGCCGCCCCCTCTCCGTTGACGGAGAGGGGGAAAGGCCGAGCGTAGCGAGGCCAGGGGGTGAGGTTGATCGGTCGCCCTCTCAATGCTTCTCACGCTGCTGTCCACCCCAGAACCGTCAGAGCCAGGGCAGCACTTCACGCACCTGGTTGGGCACGCTGCCGGGCGCGAATTCCTGGACCAGCGCTGACCGCCCGATGGCCCCTTCCCAGGCCACCAGGCCGTAGCCGCGCGCGTAGTAGTAACGCTCAAAGGGCGTTGCCTGAGGCTTGCCGCCCGCATCCTCATAGGTGGCCAGCACCGCCACATCCTTCAGGGTAACGCCGCTCGACAGGGTGAATGTCTGGTGCACCGCCTCCAGCGCAACCCACGTGATGTGGACAAACGCCTTGCCCGCCACGTGAGTGCCGTCGCTCTTGCAGCGGAACACAACCTGCGGCGTCCGCTGGAAGGGCACACCAACCGTCATCTTGCGCGGAATCCAGGGGCTACCGTACTGCCCGTTCTCAATCAGCGTGTACACTTCGCCGCCGCCGGGTGAAGTGTCGGTGCCCCGATAAATAAAGTGCTCATCCGCCCATAGTTCTTCCCACTCGCCGTGCTTGACGTGGTAGAACTTCGCGCCCTCCGTCTGCGTCTGCACGCGCTGGCGCGCGCCGCTGATCCAGTCGCAGGCCAGCTCGTACACGCGCCCGTCGCCACGCAGAAACTCCAGCATGTCATACGTCTGGCTGGGGTCTACCACGTCAATCAGGGCGAACAGGTCGTAGTCGAAGAAGCGACCCTGCGGATCGCGGCCCTTCCACATGCTCTTGTGCAGGCCAGGAGCCTGGGGAGCGGTCAGCAGCAGCGATAGCTCGGCCACATCACCCGGCTTGATGGGCGGCAGCGGCACGCTGTCCGGCCCGTCGAGCTTATCATCGCTGAAGAAGGCCAGGGTATAACCCGGCCCCCAGGTCGTCGTGCCGGTGTTGCGCACGCGCCACGTCTTGACGAAGGCTTCGCCGGGATGCAGCGCCGCCCCATCGGGGATGGTCACATCGGCGACGTAACTTAGCTCGCTCAACTGCGGCCTCGGCTGCGCCGGATCGCTGACCTGAATGAGCGCGTACAGATCGAACTCGAAGAAGTCACCCTGCGGGTTGCGCGGCTTCCAGGTGCTGCGCTGCAAACCCGGCTTATCCGGCGCGGTGAGCGCAACGGACACTTCCACCGCGTCGCCCGGCGCGGCAGGGGGCAGCGGCACGCTCTCCGGGCCGCCCATCTGCTCGTCGCCGAAGAAGGCCAGAGTGTAGCCCGGCCCCCAGGTCGTCTCGCCGGCGTTGCGCACACGCCACGTCTTGACGAATGGCTCGCCCGCCTCCATCACCGTCTCGTCGAAGACCGTGACATCGGCAAGCCAGCGAAGCTCGTCCAACTTCTGTGCGTGGGCGACCGTGCGCGGCACCTGAATCTCGGCGTACTGCTCATACTCAAAGAGCTTGCCGGCGGCGTTAGCCAGCTTCCACGTGCTGCGATGCCGCCCGGCCTGCTTCGGCGCGCGCAGCCGCACCGACAATTCGACGATCTCCCCCGGCTGGACCGCGCGCGGCAGGGGGACGCTCTCTGGGCCGCCCATCTGCTCGTCGGCGACGAAGCGCAGCGCGTAGTCGGTCGTCCAGATCGTCGTACCGCTATTGCGCACGCGCCACGTCTTGACGAACGACGTGCCGGGCTTGACGATGGTGCCGTCGGGTACCGTCACGTCAGTCACATACGATACTTCATCGAACGCGGCGACGGCCTTGACCGCGATCTCGGCATAGAACGTGTTGGGGAACGGCTGGCCGTCCGGCCCGCGAAGCTGCCAGGTGCTGCGCTGGCGGCCCGCCTCGGCAGGGGCGGTCAGCTTGACGCTGACGTTCACCGCCTGGCCAGACAGGACGGGAACGACGGCCAGCGTGACCTGATCGGGAGCGCCCATCTGCGCGCCGCCGACGAAGACAAGCTCGGTGCCCGCGCCCCAGGTCGTGTTGCCCGTGTTGCGCAGCCGCCAGGTCTTGAGGAAGGTCTGGCCCGGTTGCATCTGCGTTCCGTCGGGGACGGTCACGTCGGCCATAAAGGACGCCTCGCTGAACGAAGGAACCGCCTCCGCGCGGAGAAACGGCTGCGGGTCTACTACATCATCCACCGTGTAATCAGCCAGCCCATGCCCGATGTGTTGCAGCGTCAGGTGCAGGTGAACGCCGGTCGAGAAGCCGGTTGTCCCGGCGACGCCGATCTTTTGCCCGGCCAGGACGAACTGCCCCTCGCGCACGTTGGTCGCCGACAGATGACCGTACCATGTAACATAAATCTGGTCGCCCCAGGCGTGCACGACGCGCACATAGTGACCGTACCCGTATGGGCTGAAGGCCAGCCGATCCACGACCCCGCGCTGGGCAGCCAGCACAGCTACCGGGCTGCCCAGTGCGTCAAGGGCCATCAGGTCTATGCCCTCGTGAAGCTGCTTCTTGGTCGGGGCGAACGTGTACGTGCGCGGCGCGTTGAAGCAATCGGTGACGACCAGGCTGCGCGCGACAGGATTGACGAGGAAGAAGGGAGGCAAACCGGACATGGCAGCGACTCCTTGCCCACACAGACCTGGCCGCTAGGCATGCAGGAACACGTCGTATGATCTGATACTAAGGGAAATCTTGTGACCGCGCAATGGCCTGGCGTGCCGCTGGCACAGCCCACGCCCACACGGAGTTCAGGGCGGACAGGCATTGAGATCGGCTGACAGTCTGGGGCATGTCTTCACTTGACCTCACCCCCGCTCGGCGCTGGCGCGCCTCGCTTCCCCCTCTCCGTAAACGGAGAGGGGGAAAGGCCGAGCATAGCGAGGCCAGGGGGTGAAGTTGATCGGTCGCCCTCTCAATGCTTCTCACGCTGCTGTTCGCCCCTACAGGCCTCTCCCCCTCAATCCCCCTCTCCAGCCGAGCTAGAGAGGGGGACTTGGATCGCTGGCACGGCGCTTTCCCCCTCCCTGGCTCTGCCGGAGAGGGGGCCAGGGGGAGGGGCCTTCTGCCGAAATACAGACCTCACCCCCGCTCGGCGCTGGCGCGCCTCGCCTCCCCCTCTCCGTAAACGGAGAGGGAGAAAGGCCAAGCGTAGCGAGGCCAGGGGGTGAGGTTGATCGGTCGCCCTCTCAATGCTTCTCACGCTGCTGTCCGTCCCCTACAGGCCTCTCCCCCTCAATCCCCCTCTCCAGCCGAGCTAGAGAGGGGGACTTGGATCGCTGGCACGGCGCTTTCCCCCTCCCTGGCTCTGCCGGGGAGGGGGCCAGGGGGAGGGGCCTTCCGCCGAAATACAGACCTCACCCCCGCTCGGCGCTGGCGCGCCTCGCCTCCCCCTCTCCGTAAACGGAGAGGGGGAAAGGCCGAGCGTAGCGAGGCCAGGGGGTGAGGTCCATGCTTCCACACCAAACGAATGGCTGACAACCTTTGCACGCACCCCTTTCCTTCTTTGCCTTGCGCAGCACATGGTGTAAAGTGAGAAGTAGATTGCCTGCCATGCTCATAAGGAGCGCTCCGACATGGCGCGAAATGCCCTGCTGCTGGTTGTCTGTCTGCTTTCGTTCACGGGAATGATCCCCGCCCACGCCCAGGCCAACCCTGATGCCTGGACTGTCTACGAGTTGAACCTGCGCGCCGGGCCAGGCGGCACCCACCCGGTGCTGACTGTCTTGCCGCCGAGCACAGCCGTGCTGGCTGAGGCCCGCAGCGTAGACTCAGCCTGGTTGTTAGTCCAGACCGTAGATGGCGCTCGGCGGGGCTGGGTCGCTGCGGCGTACCTGGAGTACGCGCCCGGCGTAGTGGTGGCGCGCCTGCCGGAAAGCAACGAGATCGTCAGCGGAGCGGCCCCGACCGGTGGCGAAGCGGCTCCAGACGCTTCCGCCGGGGGCGACCTGGCCATCCCGCCCAACGGCACGCTGGCCAGCCAGGAGCTAATCTACGACTCCGGCCACTCGCAGTACTACCGGATCACCTATTGGAGCGACGGCCTGCGTGTAGCGGGCTTCCTGGGTCGCCCCTCTGGCGATGGCCCGTTTCCCGCCATCATCTACAACCGGGGCGGGGTCTGGGATCAGGGCGCGCTCAGCGGGCGCGAGCTGGTCCCGCTGGTCGAAGCGGGCTACGTGGCAGTTGGCTCTCAATATCGCGGCAATGCGGGCAGCGAAGGCGCGGAGACGTTCGGGTCTGGCGACGTGCACGATGTCCTCAACCTGATCGCGCTGGTGCAGCAGATGCCCATCGTGGATCCTGGTCGGATCGGCATGTTTGGCGCTTCGCGCGGCGGCATGGTGACCTACATGGTGCTCAAGGAAGAGACGCTGCGCGGGACGCACGCGATCAAAGCCGCGGCGACGGTCGGCGGGCTGGCCGACCTGTTCATGTGGCGCGACGACAATCCCGATGTCGCCTATGTGGCTTTCTCGCCTGTCGGCGCGTACCCTGAAACAGCGCCCGATCAGTTCGTTGCGCGGTCGGCGGTATTCTGGCCGGAACTGATCAACACGCCGCTGCTGCTGCTTCACGGCGGGGCGGACACAATCGTCTCGCCGCAGCAATCGCGCGCGCTGGCCGAGCGGCTGCAACAGGCGGGCAAGCGAGTCCAGCTTGTGATCTACGAGGGCGACAACCATGCGCTGGAAGGCCAGCTAGGAGGATTGCTGCCGGCGATGGACTGGTTCCAGCAGTTCTTCGGCGGCGACGGCACCAATCGCACCTTCGACGCTCACTGGGACGACATCCTGGCGACCAATCAGTGGTTCTGGGAACACGGCTACCACTAGAGCGTGCTATGAACCTGGCACCCTCGACAAGGGGCGCTCTGCTGACCTCACCCCCGCTCGGCCCGCTGACGCGGGCCTCGCTGCCCCCTCTCCATGTTGGAGAGGGGGCAAGCCGAGCGCAGCGAGGCCGGGGGTGAGGTCAACCAGGGCGCAGCAGAGTGTCACCCGCTGTAGGGTTATACCAACCCGACACGGCAGACGTGCGGCTTTACCTCACCCCTCCATCCCCTCTCCACACGCGGAGAGGGGACTTAACCACACCATGACGCCCCCTCTCCACTACGTGGAGAGGGGGCCGGGGGGTGAGGCTTTCAAACGGCTTCTGGCGCGGACATGAGCGCCCGTCTGGTCACGTTCCGAGACAAGGGTGATGAGCAGTTCCAGGTGTCGTCACCGCCAGGGAGTAAAACCTTATGGCCGGATTTCGTAGCATGACTCTCCATCGTGTGACACTCTGCTGCGCCCGTAGGGGTGTATTGCAATACCCTCCTACGAGATCATTTCGCCAATAGCATCGCTGGCGGGGAGGGGGGAGTAGACTCAGAGACCATTTGAAAAGTCTTTTCCCTCACCCCCAACCCCTCCCCCACAAGGAGTTCAGGGCCAGACAGCAGCGTGAGAAGCATTGAGAGGGCGACCGATCAACCTCACCCCCTGGCCTCGCTACGCTCGGCCTTTCCCCCTCTCCGTTTACGGAGAGGGGGAGGCGAGGCGCGCCAGCGCCGAGCGGGGGTGAGGTCAACCAGGGCGCTGCGGAGCAGCGCCCCTACCTGACAGGTTTTGCACGCGCCCGCTGACGGCGGGGCTTGGCACGCCAGCGGCGTGATATATAATCGCGCGGCGGAGGCAAGGGCGATTATGATCCTGGTGACCGGGGCATCCGGGCTGGTGGGCCGGCAGCTTGTACCGCGCTTGCACGCGGAAGGGCTGCCCGTGCGCGCCTACGTGCTGCCAGCGCGCGGGGCGCGACCGCCCCGCCTGGACTGGCCCCTGGAAGTGGAAGTCGTGGCCGGGCGGCTGGACGATGCGCAGACCCTCTACCGCGCCATGCAGGGCGTGCACACAGTCATTCACCTGGCCAGCGCCCAGTGGTGGGGCACCCGCCGCGATTTGCAGCGGGTGGACATCGAGGGCACGCAGCACCTGATCGTCGCCGCCCGTTCAGCGCGCATTGGACGCTTGATCACCCTGAGCCAGCTTGGTGCGGAGCCGTCGTCGGCTTATGAGTTGCTGGGCGTCAAGGGGCAGGTGGAAACTCTGGTACGCAACAGCGGTATTGCCTATACGATCATGCGCTGCGGGGTCCTCTTCGGCCCGGAAGATCGCTTCGTCAACGGCATCGCCATGCTGCTGCGCTCCAACCCGCTGTTCTTCTTCCAGCCAGGCAAGGGGGAGAGCCTGCTGCACCCGCTGTACGTCGGCGATCTGGTCTCGGCACTGGTTAATACGCTGGAGCGCATTGACCTGGTGGACGCCACCATCGAGATCGGCGGGGCGGAGTATGTGAGCTACAACGAGATGATCCGCACGGTGATGCGTGTCTCTGGCGCGCGGCGCATCATCGTGCCGGTGCCGCCGTACCTGCTGCGGACGCTGAACCGCATGGTGACGCGGGTGGTGCGTCGCTGGCCGATGACGCCGCAGTGGTTGGATTTGCTGGCCAGCAACCGCACGGCCAAGCTCGGCAACCTGTACGATTACTGCGGGGTGCGCCCGGTGCGCT
>JAGPFT010000054.1 GCA_018056405.1 Anaerolineae bacterium | reverse complement strand
GGGAGGGGCCTGGCGTGCGCGCTTTTCTCCCTTCCCCCCTCGTGGGGGAAGGGCCGGGGATGGGGGGAAGAGGCAGGGATAAGGCTTCTCCTGAGAGACCCTTTGCGAAGCCCTTCCAACCCCTATCCCCCCGGCCCCCTTTCCCTGCGAGCGATACTGTTGGCGAAATGCCTCCGTAGGGGTGTATTGCAATACGCCCCTACGAAAACCATGCCATTTCTGATTGTCTCATCCATGAGGCAAAAAAACACCGCCGGGGCGACCGGCGGCGAGGGCAGGGGCGGGGGCGTTTACTTCTCCCGCGTGAGGGTGAAGCCGCTCATGAACTGCTTCTGCAGCAGGATGAACACGATCACGGGTGGCACGCTGACGATCACGGTGCCCAGCATCAGCGGGCCGAAGCGCAGTGCCCCGCCGCCAAGGCGCAGCGTGCCAATGCCCGTCTGGATGGTCTGCATGTCCGGGTCGGAGATGATCATGTTGGGCCACAGGTACATGTTCCAGGCATAGACCGTCTGAACCACCGCCAGCGCCCCGATGGTGTTCCAGCTCATCGGCACCAGAATCCGGAACAGGAACTGCAGCGGATTCGCCCCGTCAAGCTGGGCTGCTTCTGATAGCTCCGGCGGGATACTGGCGAAATGCTGGCGAAACAGGAAGGTGCCTGTCGCGCTGGCGGTGAAGGGCACGATCAGCGCGTAGAACGTGTTCTGCCAGTCCAGATCGTTGATGAAGCGGAACAGGGCGATGATCAGCACCTCAGTGGGCATCATCAGCGTGATCAGCACAAAGCCGAAGACCAGCCACTTGCCCGGAAAGCGAAAGTAGACAAAGGCCAGGCCGGACAGCAGCGAGAAGATTGTCTTGAAGATGGTGATGCCCGCCGTCATGATCACACTGTTGAGCATGTACGTGTGCAGATGGCGCTCGTAGAACACGGTGTGCCAGTTGGATTGCAGGCCCGTGCCCGGCGTGAACTGGTAGCGGAAAACCTCGGCGTTGGTCTGCGTGCTGACCAACAGCGCGTAGAACAGCGGAATGCCGCACAGGATGCAAGCTACGGTCAGAATGAGGTGCGCGTACCAGCGCTTGGGCACCCATGAGCGCACTCTCTTCTTCCAAGATGAAGCCTGCGCCACGCGCATAGTCTCTGGTGAAGCAACCGTCATGGCCTCATACTCCGTAGGTGACTTGCCGCCCGCCCGTTCGGAACAGCACGAGCGTCATGCCGATGACTGTCAGGAAGAGGACGATGGACTCCGCGGCGGCCTTGCCCATGTCATTGTTCTGCACGCCTAGCTGGATCACGCGGTACATCATGGTCGTGGTCGACTTCAGCGGCCCACCGCCGGGGGTCAGGTAGTCAATGGTGGCGTAGGTCTCGAAGAAGGCATACGTCAGGTTGGTGACGATCAGGAAGAACGTGATCGGCGAGAGCATAGGCCACACGATATGCCAGAAGCGCCGCAGCACTCCCGCGCCGTCAATCGCGCCCGCCTCGATCAGGTCTTTGGGCACGTTTTGCAGCCCGGCAATGTAAAAGAGGATGTTGAAACCCATAGACTTCCACACGCTGGCCAGGATGATTGTCCAGGGGGCTACCTTCGGGTCGTTGAGCCAGCCCAACTTGATGCCAAACCACTTGCCGAGGAGATAGTTGACCATGCCTCCCGACGGGTTGAACATCAGCAGGAAGATGATGCCCGCCACTGCCGGGGACATGGCATAGGGCCAGATGAGCAGAATGCGGTAGATGGACGCGCCGCGCAAGGGCAGATAGGCCATCGTGGCGATCAGCAGCGACAGGCCCATGCTCAGCACGACGATGAAGAATGAGATGTACATCGTGCGCACGAGCGTATCCGCGTAGGTAGAATCCTTCACCAGTCGGGTGAAGTTGTCTACGCACACGAAGACTTCGCGCCGCGCTCCCAGCCGCGAGAGCATGGTCGAAAGGCGCAGCGTCTCCAGCGAGGGATAGTACAGGAACAAGGCGAGAATGATCAGCGTCGGCGCGAGCAAGGGCAGGGCAATCCACCAGTGCTTGAAGGTGCCTTGCGTCTGTTCCCCGGACATCAGGCTCTCGTGGCGCAGCAGCTTGCCGCTCAGCCAGCCCACAGGCGTGAGGACAATGGCTATGCCGGCCACCACCAGGATCAAGCCAAAGGTCTGATCCAGGGACTCGCGCCCGGACTCGAAGGTGCAGTAATCGAGGGGAGCCATGAACAGCGCCGAGCCAAACGCCCCGGCGATGGCGCCGATTCCCAGCCCCAGGAGCAGGCGGCCACCGGCTCGCTGGAAGACCCATGCCAGCGCAACGGCCCCCACTACCGCCCCAAGGATCATAAAAACTACTGGAGAGACGACCATGATGACGTTTTTTCTTTCTGCTACAAAAGAAACCCGATCGCGGAGGGGCGGCAGCACGCCGCCCCTCCATGACTGGTGCTGAGGCGCGTCTCCTTACGGCGCGTTCAGCAGGTTGTACTCTTCAATGATCACGTTGGACTCAGCAGCCGCCTGCTCGAGAACTTCTGCCGGGTCGTCGTCAGTCAGCAGCACGCGGTCAATGGCAGCGGTGACCACATTGCGGATGGCCGGGAAGCCGCCCACCAGCGCGCCGCTGGTCGCCGGGGTGATTGTGCTCTGAGCAAGCTGCTCCAGCGCCACCGTCTGATTCGGATTGGCCTCGTAGTAGCCTTCGTCAATCAGCATCTGATAGGCGCTCATCCGGATCGGGATGTAGCCGGTAACCTTGTGCCAGTCTGCGGCATTCTCGGTGTTGGTGAAGTACACCAGGAAGGTCAGCGCGCCTTCTTCAGCCGCCGGCTCGAGGCCCTCCACCAGCCACAGTGTCGCCCCACCGATCAGGTTGCCCGTCCAGCCGACCTCGCCGTTGTAGGGGTAGAACGAGGCGATGCTCTCGAAACCGCCCTCGACGCCCATCTCCGTGTAGAGGGTGGTGTCCGAGCTGCTGTAGACAGCCATAGCTACCTGCTGCGTCGAGTAGGCCTGATCCACAGTGGACCAGGAGTCACCACCCTGCGCGCCGCTGTAGTACAGGTAGCCCTTGTCGTATTGGTCATCCAGCCACTCCAGGACGGCCACACCCGCCTCACTGTTGAAGGCGACCTCGGTCGCGCGCGCCTCGCGGCCATTGCCGTTGTTGACGTACAGCGCGTCCTGCACGGCCAGCCACTGCTCGAAGAACCAGCCGTGGTTGGGGAAGGTCCAGCAGTACTCAGGCGCGTTGTCCAGGGCCATGATCGCTTCGCAGGCGGCGTCCATTTCTTGCCAGGTCGCCGGCGGTTTGTCCCAGCCCGCAGCGTTCAGGTACTTCATGTTCGAGAACATGATCGCCGAGGACGTGTTCCAGGGCATAGAGGTGAACTTGCCTTCGAGAGTGTAGTAGGCGATCACCGGGGCCACGTAGTCTTCCATGTCCACTTTCAGCCCGTTGATCTCGGTACGGTCGCCCAGGGCATCGGCGATCGGCTTGAACAGCCCGCTATCGCGCGCGTCCTGCGTGGCCGCCTCGAAATACTGAACAACGGCAGGAAGCTGACCCTGCTCGGCAGCCACGGCAACCTGGGCGAACATGGTCTCGTAGCTATAGCCGCCGGTGACGACCACTTCATACTGTGGGAACATCGCGTTGAACTCGGCGGCCACTTCCTTGGCCCAGTCCCAACGATAGTCCTGGAAGGCGATCCACACATCAATCTTGGTCTTTTCCTGCGCGCTGATCGGCGATGCTGGCAGGGCCAGGGCGATCACCATGACCAATGCGATGGACAGGAACATGAGCTTTTTCATCGATCTTCTCCTTTTAAGTCTGGTAATCTGCGAACGAATCGTCTCGCGCCCTTGCGGCACACTCTTGCCAGAATACACCGCGTGCGCTAAACCCGCCCTAACACAACATGAAACTGAGCTTATACACGTGAAATCCGCTTAGCCTTGTCCCCTATCTTAGCCGATGGCACCCTCCTTTCCCATCAACTGCGTGCATTACTTACTGCTTGGATGACGCACACGGCGCTTAGGTCGCACGAATAGACGCAGACAGCGCCGGCCAGCGCGGCACCCGATCGGGCTGCTTGACTCCGTTCCCTTTCCTGTCCCGTCCATTCCCACCTATACCGTCATTGTAAGACAAAATGCGCCGTTATGCTACCAAGAATCAACGTGCGTTTGTTGATTCGCGCACATTGAACGAACATCAGGCCGGGGTCTAAAAATAATTGTGCGTGATCCCACCATCCACGACCAGGCTCGCCCCGTTGACCCACGACGCCTCGTCCGAGGCCAGGTACAGCGCGGCGTAGGCCACGTCCGGCGGCTGGCCGAAGCGCCCCATCGGGATGCGGCGCAGGCGTAGCATCTTGGCCTCCTCGGTGGCAAAGAGCGTCTCCATCAGCGGCGTGATGATCGGGCCGGGGCAGATGGCGTTGGAGCGCACCTTCTTGGGGCCGAACTGCACCGCCAGCGAATGGGTCAGGGCGATGACCGCGCCCTTGCTGGCCGTGTAGGCGTCCTGCGGCACAGAGCAGCCGACCAGGGCCACGAACGAGGCCACGTTGACCACCGCGCCGCCGCCGGCCTTGATGATCTCCGGGATGCCGTACTTGCAGCACAGGGCCACGCCCTGCACGTTCACATCCAGGATGCGCCGCCACACGTCCTGCTCCATCGTCAGCACGGAGACATCTTCGCCCGGCATGATCCCCGCGTTGTTGAAGAGCGTATCCACCTTGCCAAACTGGGCCACGCCCGCCTTGATCGCCTTCTCGACATCGGCATCCACGGCCACGCTGCCCGTCACGGCAATGGCCTGGCCGCCCGCACGGACGATCATCTGCGCCGTCTCCTCGACAGTCTCGGCCACGATGTCGTTGAGCACCAGGCGCGCGCCCTCTTTGGCGAAGAGCAGCGCCGTTTCGCGGCCCAGGCCGCTGCCCGCGCCCGTGATCAAAGCTACCTTGTTTTCGAGTCGCATGGGGTTGCTAAGCTCCTTCTGTGTGAATACGCACAAGCCAGAACACACACCGGTTCGTATCCTGGGCGGGGCATTGCCCCAGGGCGCAGCAGAGCAGCGCCCCTACGAGGGCGCGCCCTGGTGGAACGCCCCTCCCCCTGGCCCCCTCAGCCGGCAAAGCCAGGGAGGGGGAAATGCTCCATCGGGCGGTCAAGTCCCCCTCTCTAGCTCGGCTGGAGAGGGGGATTTGGGGGGAGAGGCGTATGCAGACAGGCCTCACCCCCCTCAAATCTGCTCGAAGTAACGCGCGCGCTCCCAGCAGGTGACCACTTCGTCGGCCTTGCGCTGCTCGGTGCGCGCGAAGTGCAGGTAATGCTCGACCACATCTTCGCCGAACGCCGTCCGCGCCAGTTCGCTGCCCTCGAAGGCGGCGATGGCTTCGGGCAGCGAGTGCGGCACGCGCGGCAGGTCGCTGGCGACGTAGGCGTTGCCGGGGAAGAGCGGCGGCGGCTCGATCTGCCGCTCGATGCCGTCCAGCGCCGCCGCCAGCAGCGCAGCCTGGGCCAGGTACGGGTTGGCGTCCGCGCCGGGGATGCGGCACTCCAGGCGCAGCCCGTCCCCGTGCCCCACGATGCGAAAGCCGGTCGTGCGGTTGTCGTAGCCCCAGGTGATGGCCGTCGGCGCGAAGGACTCCGCCCGGAAGCGTTTGTACGAGTTGATCGTCGGCGCGAAGAACAATGTTAGCTCGCGGGCATGGGCCATCATCCCACCGGCGGCCCAGCGGAAGGTGTCGCTGGCGGCGACGGGCAGCCCGCCAGCCGGCGCGCTGTCTCCGGCGAACATATTGTGCCCGCCGTTGGCGTCCCACAGGCTCATGTGCAGATGCATACTGCTCCCCGCGTGATGCTCGTCCCACTTGGCCATGAAGGTCAGGGCCAGGCCCTGCTGCATGGCGATCTCTTTGGCCATCTGCTTGAAGATCACTGTGCAGTCGCTCATGGTCAGCAGGTCGCTGTAGCGGATGTTGATCTCCTCCTGACCCGCGCCCCACTCGCCCTTGCTGAACTCGACCGGGATGCCGGAGTCGCGCAGGTGGGCGCGGATGGGGCCGAGCAGCCCCTCGACCTTGCTCCCGGCCAGCAGGTGGTAGTCCTCGATGTACGCGCCGAAGGTGCGCAGGTCGTGGTAGTGCTTGGCACGGGCGGAGTCGTAAGTCTCCTGGAAGACGAAGAACTCCAGCTCGGTCGCGCCCAACGCGCTGAGGCCCGCCGCCTCCGCTCGCTCGATCTGGCGGCGCAGCACCGAGCGCGGGGCGATGGGCACCAGCGCGCCCGTCGCCTCGTCGCGCACGTCGCACAGGACCAGCGCCGAGCGATCCAGCCAGGACGCGCGGCGCAGCGTCGCCCAGTCCACCACGCCCCAGGCATCACGGTAGCCCGCCTCCCAACTCGTGTAGCGGTAGCCGGGCGTGGGGTCCATCGCCAGGTCGCAGGCGAGCAGGTAGTCGCAGAAGTGCAGGCCGTGATCCGCTGTCGCCAGGAAGTGGCGCGCGTCGTAGCGCTTGCCCAACAGCCGCCCAACCATGTCGGGGAAGCCGACCAGGACGGTGGCGATCTCGCCGCGATCCACCGCGGTCGCCAGGGCCTCGCGGCTCAAGAGACCTGCGCCTGCTTCAGTCACCGCTCATCCCCCCTCCGCGACGGCGCGGGCGGCCTCGAGATTGTCGGCCACCCAGCCAATGCCCAACTCTTCCAGCTTGGCGCGCAGGGGCATGCCCGTCGCCACGTCCCAGCCGGCCATGCCGTAGTAGATGTCTTTGGCCCGCTCAACCTCTTCGACGGTCACGAACAGCCCGTCGCTGGCCCCGCCCTTGAGCGGCCTGGTCAGCTTCTTGGGGATGGTGTCCTGGTCGCGCCCGAAGCCCTCGCGCGCGTTGAAGGCGCGCAGCATGTTCAGGCGGCGCTCGCCGAGCTTCTGCAGCTCGAAGACCGTCACCGGCCAGCCAGTCACCGCCCGCATGGCCTCGGCCAGTTGGCTCAGGCTGAAAAGCTGCCAGTCTGGCCCCCAGACGAACTGACACAGGTCGAGCGTGTCGAGCATACTGTAGGTGCACTGCGTGTAGAAGGCGTAGCGCACCTTTTCCGTGTTGAGCACACGCGGCGGCTGCGGGGTGAACAGCCCGATCTCGGCGATGCGCGGGTTGTACTCGGTGTAGCTGCCGTCGTGCTCGCTGGACTGGTGATCGGCGCCGAAGGGGTTCACGGCGTAGATCAGGGCCAGGCTGCGCTTGACCTGCGGCATGTGCGCGGGCATCTCCGACCCCTTGACGGTGATCAGCAGGTCTTCGGCGGCGGGGCCGAAGCGCCGCGCGGCCAGGGCCGACCCGTCGGCCAGCACGTCGCCGAAGCCCTCGCGCCGGGCGATCATTGCCACCAGGCGAGTGAGCATCTCCCCGTCGCCGTACTTAAGAGCCAGGCCGCCGGTGTCCGCCTCGGTGATGATGCCGTGCGCGTAGCAATCCATCGCCCAGGCGATGGTCCCGCCGCAGGACATGGTGTCCATGCCGTACATGTTGCAAAGCTGGTTGGCGTAGGCGACCGCCTTGAGGTCGGAGACGCCGCAGTACGAGCCTAACGTGCTCAGCGTCTCGTACTCCGGCCCGCCGTAGGCCGGGTCGAGCCTGTAGGGGCCTTCCTTGTTCTCCACGACGCGCTTGCAGCGCACCGTGCAGGCGTAGCAGGTGTCGTTGCCCTTGAGGATCGTGTCGCGCATGGTCTGGCCGCTGATGCCCTCAAAGCCATCGAAGACGCCGCTGTCGTAGTTATAGCCGGGCAGCCCGCCGCGCTCCTGCTGCTTGCGGATCAGCGCGGTGGTGCCCAGCAGGGTCATGCCGCCCATCACGTCTTCGGTGTTGTCCGCGCCCCAGCGGGCCAGGGCCTTGAACGCCTCGCGGTCGCGGATCTCCGGGCGCTGCTTGCCGCGCACGGCGATGGCCTTCAGGTGCTTGCTGCCCATCACCGCGCCCATGCCGGTGCGCCCGTTGGCGCGGTTGGACATGTTCATCATCGCCGCGAAGCGGACGCCGTTCTCGCCCGCCGGGCCGATGCCCAGCACCTGGATGCGCCTGTCGCCCAGCTCGTCTTCCAGCGCGCGCTGCACATCGTGAGTCACGCGGCCCCATAGATGCGTCGCGTCGCGTAGCTCGGCCTGGCCGTCGTGCACCCACAGGTAGACGGGCTTCTCCGCGCGGCCCCAGATGACAATGCCATCGAAGCCGGCGAACTTCAGTTCCGCCGGCCAGAAGCCGCCGCACTGCGAGTCGCCGACCATGCCGGTGAGCGGTGAGCGGGCGGTGGCGGTCATTCGGCTCTGCCCGGCAATCGGCAGGCCGGTCAGCACGCTGTCCATCAGGGCCAGGGTGTTTTCAGGAGCCAGGGGATCGGTGCCGGGGGGCGTGTTCTTGAGCAGGTAGTACAGCCCCATCGCGCTGCCGCCCATGTAGGTACGGTAGAAGATCTCGTCCGGCTCCTCGACAGTCAGGCTGCCAGTGGTCAGGTTGACGTGCAGAATCCTGCCGTGATACCCGTAAGGCATAGTGATCCTTCCTCAATGACGGTGCAGGCGACGTGGTGAAATAGAAACAGCGGGACAGAACGCGGGGCGGGTGGGCGCGTGGCTGGCTCGGCGGGTGCGGCGCGCAGGGGCAGCCGCAGGCGGGGCAATCGCATCAAACGCCGGCGTGTAGGCCGACCGTGCGCATCTTGGTGCGCGCACCGGTTTACCTCACCCCCAGCCTCGCTCCGCTCGGCTTGCCCCCTCTCCATGCATGGAGAGGGGGTGGCGAGGCCCGCATTAGTGGGCCTCGCGGGGGTGAGGTAAACCGGCTCAGGTGCTGCAGGGGCTGATGCAATCACCCAGCCGCAGGGGGTAGTATTTTTCGGCCACATGATGTATTTTCGGAAGTGCACAGACTCTGTTTGAAAAGGAACAATCCGCCATGCACAAAGATTTGAAGCTCGCGATTGCCATCCTCAATGGCTACCCCAAGAGCAGCCGCGAGCGCTTCGACGCCGCCAACGTGGGCCACCCCCACGACATGTACGCCCGCTTCCTGCGCAGCTATGTGCCCCAGGCGACGCTCGATGTGCTCTTCACCGCCGACCTGGACAACGCCCTGCCGGCCGGCGCTCACCTGCGCTCTTACGACGCCTACATCTTCACCGGCTCGGACCTGACCATTTACCACACCGACGACCCGCGCGTGACGCGCCAGGTCGAGCTTTCGCGGGCCATCTTCGAGGCGGGCGTGCCCTGCTACGGAAGCTGCTGGGGCATCCAGATGGCCGCTTATGCCGCCGGCGGCGAAGTGCGCAAGAACCCGAAGGGCCGCGAGTGGGCCATCGCCCGCCGCATCACGCGCACCGACGCCGGCAAGACGCACCCGCTGTTGGCCGGCAAGCCCGACGTGTACGACGGCTTCATCATGCACCTGGATGAGGTCGTCACCCTGCCGCGCGGCGCCACGCTGCTGGCTACCAACGAGCACACCCACGTCCAGGCGCTCGAAGTCAGGCACAAGAACGGCACCTTCTGGGCCACGCAGTACCACCCGGAGTACAATTTCTACGAGATGGCCCGCCTGATCAGCGCCCGCGCCGAACCACTTGTTAAGGAAGGCTTCTTTGCCAGTGCCAATGATGTGCAGGCCTATGCCGACGCCATGTTCGCCCTGCACGCCAACCCCGACGACCCGGTGCTGCGCGAGCGCTTCGCCGTCGGCCCGGACATTCTCGACCCGCTCTACCGCGAGGCCGAGCTGCGCAACTGGATTGACGCGCTGGTCATCCCCGCGCGCCGGCATTAGCCCGCAGGTGATGACAGAAGGCCGGTTGTTGCACCTTGTGTCTATTTCAACATAATTCAACACAAAGTGCAAGTGATTCGTGTTGGTATTTTGACACGAAAGCATAGAAAAGAGGTAGGGCCGTGATCGCACAGGAGCGGCAGAAGATCATCTTGCAGATCATCGCCGAGCAGGGCGTCGTCACCGTCGCCGAGATGTGCCAGCGTTTCGGCGTGTCGGACATGACCATTCGCCGCGATTTCACCATCCTCGAACAGGCGAGCCTGCTGCGGCGCATTCACGGGGGAGCGGTCAGCGCGCGCGGGCGCAGCTACGAGCCGCCCGTGCTGACTCGCGTCCACGAGATGCCCGAAGCCAAGCGAGCCATTGGCCGGCTGGCCGCTTCGCTCGTCCACGAGGGCGACAGCATCGCCCTGGACATCGGCACGACTACGCTGGAGCTGGCCCGTCACCTGATCGGCTTGCAGGACATCACCGTGCTGACCAACGCCCTGCCCATCGCCAACCTGCTCACCGATCAGCCCGGCATTCGCCTCATGCTGTGCGGCGGCGTTGTGCGCCCTGGCGAGCGCTCGCTGATCGGCCCGGTCGCCGAGTACACCTTCAGTCAGTTCTACGTGGACAAGGCCTTCCTCGGCATCGGCGGCGTGGACCTGGAAGCCGGGCTGACCGAGTACAATACGGACGATGCCCAGATCAAGCGCACGATGATTCGCAACGCGCAGCACCGGATTCTGCTCTCGGATAGCCGCAAGTTTGGGCTGAAGACGTTCGCCAGCGTTGCGCCGCTGTCCGTCGTGACCGACATCGTGACCGACGACGGTCTTAGCGCGGAGTACCGCGAAGCCCTCGAACGCGAGGGTATCACCGTCCATATCGCCGCTCTGACGGGCGAGGACAATCCCTGACGGGCTTTGTGCTTGCGCCACCACGCACCGACGAGGCTCAACTGCATCCATG
>JAGPFT010000053.1 GCA_018056405.1 Anaerolineae bacterium | reverse complement strand
TGATGCACTTTCAACCCCTATCCCCCAGCCCCTTTCCCCGCAAGCAGGGAAAGGGGAGCGATTTGCCCCTCCCCGCTGGCGGGGAGGGGCCACAGGGTGGGGTCAATGCGCCGCACATGGCGTTGCGTGCTTCCCGCTGCGCCGAGCGCGTGAAGTTCATAACACGCTCTAGCCTCATCCCCGCCGGGCGCAGCGAGGCTGGGGGGGAGGCTACTGCCAGCCTCGCACGTGGCGCTGACAACCTTTGCACACACCCTTACAGCGCGGCGGCCAGGCAGCACTGACCCCGCTCTGGGGCGGGGTCAGCAAGGAGGACGAACAAGAAGGGATGAAGACAAGCAAGCTGATGATCAGGGTCTCTGGGACGGGCGCGCTGCCGCCCTCGATGAAAATGCCGCCCGCTACGCTACAACTCGGAAATGATGTCCCCGTATACGTTGCTGATGCCGGGGCCGAGGATGACCAGCAGCGCGATCAAGACCACGGCAACGAAGATGAGCAGCAGGGCGTACTCGACCAGCCCCTGACCCCACGTCTTTCGCTGGACAGCGGGTTGGGTCGCCAGCCAAGACCAAAGATGCATGGGCCACCTCCTTTCAGGCTTCTGTATCCCTCATTATAGTATGGAACTCAACCTGCCACGCGCGCTGGGAGGACGTTTTTCGCGAAAATTCATAACCGGCTGGCAATAGCTCGCCCTGAAAAGTCAGGTCTTCTTGTGGATTATTGATGGAATTGTGCGTTCTCATCAAAAAAATCAACCGGCGAATTAAAAATATTGAGAGATTTCATTGACTCCCGATGCAACTTCTGCTACCATCGAATCGCCAAGAGGCCCGGCGCGTGCCGGTCGAGTGATTGTTCTGGGGATGTGACCATGTATGAGGTATACCCGGTACCCAGCAAGTGTCCGGTTTGCGGTGAGGCAATGGCCATCACGCGGCTGCACTGCCCGCACTGCGATGTCACGGTCGAAGGCCGCTTCGCGGGGGGGCGGCTGGCCCGCCTGACGCCGGAGCAATTGAACTTTGTCGAGGTATACTTGCGCTGCGATGGCAAGATCAAGCGCGTTGAAGACGAGCTGGGTGTCTCCTACCCCACGGTGCGCGGCTGGCTGAATGAGATCATCGTCGCGCTGGGCTACGAGGCCCCGCGCCCGGAGGTGGCCGAAGAAACGACCTCCGAACGCCGTCGCCAGGTGCTCGACGATCTGGCAGCAGGGCGCATCACATCCAACCAGGCGGTGGACCTGCTGCGCGGCGATAACTCTTGAGGACGGTGGTTGGTGATTGGCTGTTGGGAGAGCGCACCCTACAGAGCCGCCTGCATGGGTGCGTGCAAAACCTGTCAGGCAGTGTAGTCGTGCTCCTTAGCCTCACCTCCGCTCGGCGCTGACGCGCCTCGCCGCCCCTTTCCACGTCGTGGAGAGGGGGCAAGCCGAGCGCAGCGAGGCTGGGGGTGAGGCTACTGCCAGCCTCGCATGTGGCGCTGACAGCCTTTGCACACACCCGCCTGCACCAACAACCAAGCACCAAAAACCAATCACCAATCATCCGGCTCTTCAGGCAGAGGAGTGCTGCTCTATGACACAATACGAATACAAGGGCGTCACGGTGCCCGTCCTCATCCAGCAAGTGGGGGGCGACCTCCGTCTGCGCGGCTGGGAGGACGATGCGCTCGTGGTCGAAGGCGAGCTAGCCACCGTCGAGCACCTGGGAGCCGGGCAACCTTACCTGGTGCGCGCCGCCGGGGACGCGCGCGTCATGGCCCCGGCAGCAGTGCCGGTTAGCGTGCAGACGGTCGGCGGAGATGCCAGCATCACCGGTCTGGCGGCGGACTGCGACATCCAGAGCGTGGGCGGAGACCTGTCCCTGCGCGACACCGGTGCGCTGCATGTCGGCGCAGTGGGCGGCGACGCGCGCATCAAGCGCGTCACGGGCCATGTGACCGTCGAGACAGTGGGCAGCGACGTGACCATTCGCGACGTGGAGGGCGCGGTCACGGTGTCCAAGATAGGGGCCGATCTGTACTTGCGCGGTGTGGAAGGCGACTGCATCGTGGAGCAAGCCGGCGCAGACCTGGTGCTCAACCTGGACTTCGCGCCGGGCCGCGAGTATCGCTTCAGCGCCGGGGGCGACATCCTGTGCCGCATCCATGCCGACACCCACGTGACCTTCGACCTCCCCGCCGACACCGCGCTGCAACTTGATGTGGAAGCCGAAATCATCGAGCGCGAAGACGCTCCCGACCGGCAGACCATCATCCTGGGCGACGGCAGCGCCCGCGTGCACATCGGCGCGGCCAACCGGCTGCGCCTGGTCGGCGAAGAAGAGGATTACATGGTCAACTTCAGCGCGCAGCTTGAGGACGAGCTTGAGGCGCGCCTATCGCACCTGGAAGCCAGGCTCAGCCAGCAACTTGAAGGGCTGGATGAGCGCATCCAGGCGACGACCATCCGCTTCGCATCGCAGGCCGAGCGAATGGCCGAGCGCGCCCAGCGCGAGGCGCTGCGCGCTGCCGAGCGCGTCCGCCGCACGATGGAGCAATGGGACGACACCAAGCCCAAGCGAGCGCGCAAAGCCAAGCGCGCCGGCTTCGTCCTGGAGGGGCTGGAGACGCGACCCACGCCGCCGCCCCGCCACGACCCGGTCACAGAGGAAGAGCGGCTGATGATCCTGAAGATGGTTCAGGACGGGAAGATCACCATCGAAGAGGCCGAGCGCCTGCTGGCGGCGCTGGAAGGGTGAGCGCCGGCACTGCCAGTGAGCTTTGAGTCAGGAGTCTTGAGTTTAGGGCCTGGATACGGCATGATCTCACGACTCAGGATTCCAGACTCACGACTCGCCTGACGCACGTCGTTCGGCTTGAGGAAGGGGCATGGCTGCAACAGGAGTGTTGACCCAGCCAGAGGCGTTCACCGGTCTGCGCGCGGTGCATCTGCGCCACGACCTGGCGGCCATCGCTGACCTGATCGAAATCTGTTTCGCCGCTTCCCTGGACGCCGCCGGGCGCTCGGTCATTCACGAGATGCGCGCCCTCAGCCGGACGGGGCCACTGCTCTGGCTGCTGGCCCGGCTGGGGCAGGGTATCCCTGGCATGTACGGCTACGTGTGGGTCGAGCGCGGGCGGCTGGTGGGCAACGTCACAGTGACACCTGCCGGCTACGGGGGCGGCTGGATGATCGCCAACGTCGCGGTGCTGCCCGAATTCCGGCGGCGGGGCATCGCCCGCCGTCTGATGCAGGCGGCCCTGGCCTTCGTCGAGGAGCGCGGCGCGTTCGCTGTCTTGCAGGTAGATGCCGACAACGAAGCGGCGCTCGATCTGTATACCGGGCTGGGCTTTCGCGTCCAACGCACGTTCACGCGCTGGCGCCGCCCGGCTTACCAGCGCCCTCCACTGCTGCCGCAGACGATGCCCGACGTGCGCCCGCTGGCGCGCGCCGAAGCAGACCCGCTTTACGCTTTGGCCACAGTGGTGCGGCCCGACTCGCGCGGCGGGCTGGGCTGGTTGCGCCCCGTGACTCCGGCGGCGCTGCGCCCGGCTCGCTGGGCGGCGCTGCGTTATGTGCTGAGCGGGCAGCGCGTGGAGACGTGGGTTGTGCCCGGCGAGAACGGCCAGCTTGACGCGGCGCTGCGCGTGGAGCAGCGCATCGGCGGGCTGACGCGCCTCTTCGATTTGCTCGTCGCCCCCCAGCGGGCAGGCGAGCTAGAGTCGCCCCTGATCAACTTCGCCTTGCGCCGGCTGATCGCCCGCGAGCACAGCGCCCTGACCGATCACCCCGCCGATGATCTGGCTGCCGGGGCCGCGCTGCACGAGAATCTATTCCATCCAGAGCGCGTGCTGGCGCATATGGTCCGGCCCGCACTGACACACGGCGATGGGCAGCGTGTTGCATCGCCAGAGGGAGAGAACGTTCGATGACCACAGCCGAAGAACGGATGCGCATCTTGCAGATGATCCAGGAAGGCAAGGTGACGGCAGAAGAAGGTGCCCGGCTGCTCCAGGCACTCGCCAGCAGCAGCCGTCCCCCCTCACCGCCGCCAGCCCGCGATCCGCGCCTGCTGCGCGTGCGCATCACCGACCTGGCGAGCGGGAAGACGAAAGTCAACGTCAACATCCCGATGAGCCTGGTCACTGTGGGCATCAGGCTGGGGGCGCGCTTCACGCCGCACTCCGCCAACGTGGACTACGACGAGATTCTGGAAGCGATCAAGGGGGGGGCCAGCGGCACGCTGGTGGACATGGAAGACATCACCAGCGGCGAGCACGTGGAAGTTTGGGTCGAGTAGCGACCGCGACACCTAGCCCCTCTTACCCCTGTACCCCTCTACCTTAATGGTTCTTATTGACCTCACCCCCAGCCTTGCTGCGCTCGGCTTGCCCCCTCTCCATGCTGGAGAGGGGGCGGCGAGGCGCGTTAGCGCCGAGCGGGGGTGAGGTAAAGTGAAGCGCCACACCAGGCCGCAAGCCGGCCTTAGTACCTACCTGTTCCTGAACTCTCCTGGTGGGAGAAGGGGTCGGAGAGAGAATGCGCAGGCCGCTCAGTCGCGGGGGACGCGCAGACTAGTCAGCAGATGGCGCGCCTGCTCGATCAGCGTGTTGAGCAGCTCGAACACTTCGGCGAACTCCGCCCCCGCCAGCTTGATGCGCCCGTCGCGCGCCTGCTGCACCTGGGCCAGGCTTTGCCAGAGCTTTTCGCCCGGCAGCATCACGCGCCCGTGCAAGGCCACCCCCGCCAGCACCAACGGCACATAGACATGCTCCAGGCGGAGCGTCGTGCGGCCTTCCAGCGCGGCGACCAACCGCGCTGTGTAGTCGCCCTGCTCGGTCTTGTCGCCGAAGTCGGCGTTGGTCTGCCCGGCGACCACATGGAAACCGAGCAGAACCGTGTCGTAGACGACAGCGGTATAGAGCAGGCTGATGAGCTGGTCAATGGCGTGAACGGCTTCCGGCTTGGCGACCAGCAACCGGCACAGCCGCTTGAACCAGGCGCTTTGCTCGCGCGAAAAGCCCTGTTCCAGGTCCAGCCCCTCTTGCAGCACGTACATCAGCGCGCGGGTGATAAAGAGCGCCTCGCCAGGATGCAGCGGCATCCCCGCCTCGCCGAAGACGGCGTTGGTATGCTCCAGCAATGGGACGTAAAGCAGCGCCGGAGACAGCGCCCGCGCCACCTTGCGCGCCTCCGCCGCCGTCGCCTCAACCTGTTGAGCTTCCTGGCGCAGATCGTGCAGCGTCCACAGCGCCTCATAGCGCGGCTGTGGGATCTCGCTGCGCGGAGGGAAACGGCCCGCCAGCACGTCCAGCGCGACGGCAAGCTGGTTGGGGGCGGTTTCGCGCGCTGTGAAGCGGATGTCGCGCAGCACCGCCACGCGAAACGGCGAGAGCGCCAGCAGGCTAGGCGGCGCGCCACCCGCCGCCAGGCGCACAGCCTGGTAGCGGTCGGGCGGGGTAGCCTCCACCGCCACCTGGATCAGGTACCCTTCGCCGGGCCGGGTAGGAAGCTGAGGCGTGATAGGAATATGCACCAGGCCACACTCGGCGGGGGGCAGCGTCAGCGCTAGGCGCGGGCGGGGCGTGAAAAAGTTGGCCAGGCTGCCGGTGGAATCGCGCGCGGGCGTGCGGACGATCAGACGCAGCGACAGGGGCCGGTTGGTCATGTTTTGCAGCAGGAACAGCGCCTCGACCGTCTGATCCAGGGCTGTTGTGGGCGGGAAGATTCCCAGCGCGCCCTGCAGCAGATCGCCAACCGTCAGGCGCTCCCCGCTCAACTGGCCCAGGATGTCTGGGTAGTCTCCCCTCTGGTTCATGGCTCTCCCCCTGCCCGCCTGTGAGTCCCTCAACCGCTGCCTTAATTCTATGCGATCCGGCAAAACGCGCACGTGCGCTGGTGGGTGCGCTTCGCTTTTCAGGCGAATTCGGGGTCTGGCGCAGATTACCGATCATGCACGAGCGGTGATCGCCGCAGGGGAGGGTTTGATGCAGATTAACGAATTAGCGTGGATACCACGCGCGGCACGTAGGGGCGCTGCTCTGTGTCACCCGCTGTAGGGTTATACCCACAGGGGACGCCGTAGGGTTATGCCAACCCGACACGGGCGACGTGCGGCTTTACCTCACCCCTCCATCCCCTCTCCACACGCGGAGAGGGGACTTAACCACACCCTGACTCCCCCTCTCCACCACGTGGAGAGGGGGCCGGGGGGTGAGGCTTTCAAACGGCTTCTGGCGCGGACATGAGCGCCCGCCTGGTCACGTGCCGAGACAAGGGTGATGGGCAGTTCCAGGTGTCGTCGCCGCCAGGGAGTAAAACCTTATGGCCGGATTTCGTCGCATAACCCTACGTCGTGTGACACAGAGCAGCACCCCTACCTGACAGGTTTTGCACGCACCTCCGACCACAGCCTGACAGCTTGTTCGTAGACTCGCCATTGGCTCGGCGTTGGGTAGTTCACTGGGAGCGGGTTAGAATGGGGGCGGCTCCACGCCAGTACCAACAGGGAGCCGTTAGTGAGGAGCAGAGAGACTATGAATCGACGAAACTGGATTCTGACCGGCCTGCTGCTGGTCACGATGGTGCTGGCGCTGGCCGCGCCGCTGGTTCGTGGAACGGCGCAGGCACAGAGTACGCAGTCGCGCGTGCGCTTTCTGCACGCCGTGCCAGGAGCGCCGGCGGTAGATGTCTACCTGGATGACGCGGCGGTTGTCGGCGGGCTGGCCTTCGGGGACGTGACGCCGCACCTGAACGTAAGCGGAGCCGAGCACCAGGTCGCGCTGCGGCCCGCCGGCGCAGCCAGCGACTCCCCGGCCCTGCTGGAAGTGGCCGTGCCGCTGGTGCCCAGCCTGGCCTTCACTGTGGTAGTCCAGGGCGCGGCGGATGCGCTGGAGGCGGCACTTTACGAGGACATCCTCGACCCGATTGACCCTGGCATGGCCCGGCTGACGGCCATCAGTGTCATCGCGGACGCCCCGCCCCTTGACGTGCTGACAACGGCGGGCGGGCCGCTGCTGCAAGGTGTAAGCTATGGCGCGCAGTTCGGCACGGTCAACATCGGGGCCGGGCTGCAAAGCCTGGTCATGGTGCCCGCCGGCGGCGCAGTCGAGAGCGCCATTGTCACCCTCGGCAATGTGGCGCTGGTCAGCGGCACGCTCTACACCTTCGTGGCGCTCGGCACGCTCGAAGGCGATGTAGCGCCCTCGGCGCTGGTGCTGACGACGCCGGTTAATGGCGATGAGAACTCCGTGCGCGTGCGCGTGGCCCATGCCAGCCCGGACGCTCCAGCGGTTGACGTGTACGCAGGCGAGACACTGATCGTCCCCGCGCTGGCCCTGGGCGAGATGACCGGGCACATCCCCCTGCCCGCTGGCAGTACCACGCTGGCGCTGCGCCCGGCAGGCAGCCCGGTGGCGGACGCGCCGCTGCTCTCGGCGGACGTGACCCTTGACCCGGCGGCTCCTGCTCTGACGGTTGCTGCGGTCGGCGAGCTTGGCGACGGGACGCTGGCCTTGCGCGTCTTCCCCGACAACGTGGCGGACATCCAGCCGGGGTCGGCGCGCCTGGCCGTGATCAACGGCGTGCTGGGTGCGACGGTCAGCGCGTCCCTCGCCGACGAATCCGGCACGGCGCTCGTGTCGGCGCTGGACTTTGGGGCGCAAGGCGCGACGGTCAACGTACCAGCAGGCGAGTTCATGATCATGGTCAGCATCGCCGGCGTCGAATCGCCAGTAGACCTGGTGGTACCCGCCGAGACATACAACGGGGGTATGTACTACTCCGTGCTCGTCTTCGGCGGCGGCGCAGCAGGCGTGCCGTTTGATGCGCGCGTGGCCGGCACCGAAGTGAACGTCACCGTAGACAGCCTGCCCAAGCCCGCGCCCGCTGTCACCGTTGCGCTGGCGGAGACCGCAGCGGAGGCAGAGCAAACCGCTGAGCCAGAACCAACCGAGGAGCCTGCCCAGGAAACCGCACCGACTGAGGCAGCCGCCGAGCCGGGCAGCGAGCTAGTCCAGGAGACTCCGGCGGAGGCGGCACCTGCCCTGACCGACACCGAGCTTGTCCAGTCGCCGGATCAGGCTGCCGAGGCACAGCCAACCGTAGAAGCTGCGCCGCCCGCCACTCCCGCCCCGCTGGTGACAGCGACACCGGGACCGATGGCCTATGTCGTGCTCGACCCTGGGGCGAACCTGCACTGCCGCGAGCTACCCGGCGCGGACAAGCGCTCGCTCGGCCTGATTCCGAGCGGCTCGACGCTGACTGTGCTCGGTCGGCCAGGCGAGCCGCTGATGCCTGAGACCGGCGAAGCGACAGCAGAGCCGACGCCTGTCGTCGAGCAGGTAGCCGACCTATGGCTGTCGGTGCGCTGGGATCCGCCGTCGGGCGGCTACCTGCGCTGCTGGGTGTCTGCGGAGTACCTGCGCGTCGAATGGAAAGGCCGGCTGCTCGATGAACTCGAAGAGTTGATGGAGCTGCCCGAGGTGCCATTCAACGAACCGGGCGAGGCGGTGAATACCGACGTGGCTCCGCCCACCCCGCGCTTTGACGCGGTTATCGCTACGGTCAATCTCCAGCCGGGGGTCAGCCTCCAGCTTCGCCGCAACCCCAGGACAGACGCCGAATCGCTGGCGCTTGTGCCCGCGCAGGCTCAGCTTGAGGCGCTTGGCTATGCCGAAGCGCCGAGCGAAGGTCTGGTCGGCCAGCCCACCGATCCCAACTGGCTGTTCGTGCGCTACCGCCAGGAAGACGGCAGCGCGACCGTTGGTTGGGTCTCGGCGCAGTATGTCACCCTGTCCAGGCTGGGCCGTTCGTTTGCCATCACCGATCTGGCGGTGGTGGACGTAGAGGAAGCGGGCTACTACGAAGCGCCGGGCATCGCTCCTGTGATCCCCGCAGAAATGCAGGACGTGATCGGCAGCGTGAACCTGAATCCTGGGGCCAACCTCAACTTGCGCGATCAGCCAACGGCTGATGGGCGCGTCGTGGTGGGCATCCCCAGTGGAGATAGCATGGTCATCAATGGGCGCAACGGCGACGGCACCTGGGTGCAGGTGACGTATAGCTCACCGACTGGCGACCTGAACGGCTGGGTGGCAACGCAATACCTGATCATCACCCGCGCCGGACAGCCATATGACGTGCGCAACCTGCCCATTCTCACCGGCGAAGAAGACGCCATGAGCGGTTGAACGCCAGGCGCTCTCAGCAGAATAACGCGAAGCCCCCTCCCAGCAGAGGGGGCTTTCTTGTCGGCGGAGTTGAGCGCATTCGCCATCTGTGCCTGCACGCTTTACCCCCTTGAGAGGCCGTCTGAGAAGTCCCGCACCGGCGTTTGCTCCCCATCCCCAGGTCCTTCCCCCACGAGGAGGGAAGGGAGAAAAGCGCGCACTCCAGGCCCCTCCCTCCTTGCGGGTTGAGGGGCGGATAGGCGTTGAGATCGGCTGATAGTCTGGGGTGGCTCTTCACTTGACCTCACCCCCGCTCGGCGCTGACGCGCCTCGCCTCCCCCTCTCCGTCAACGGAGAGGGGGAAGAGCCGGGCGTAGCGAGGCTGGGGGGTGAGGTTGATCGGTCGCCCTCTCAATGCTTCTCACGCTGCTGTCTGTCCCTGAACTCCTTGTGGGGGAGGGGTTCGGGTGGGGGGAAGCAACTTCTCAAACGGCCTCTGAATCCCCTGCTTGACTTCACCCTCCTCTCCGCTGCGGAGAGAAGACAAGCCAAGCACAGCGAGGCTGGGGCCGGGGCTTATCGCTACGCCCCGACGGGCACAGCAGAGCAGCCCCTCTACCGCTGCGCAGCCTCGGTAAGCTGCTTGAGCGTCTCATAGTCGCGGCGCACTATCGTCCAGACGTTGGAGTCGCCGTAGCTGACCAGCACGGTCGGCGTGGCGAGGACACCGTTGTCGGTGGCGAAGAGTTGCTGCGCGTTGAGGAGCGCATTGTAGCGCCTGGAGAGAATGCAAGCAGTCAGTGCCGTTGCGTCAAGCCCCATATCTTGGGCCGACTGCTCAACCGTAGAGAGGCTGTAAGCATTCTGAGCGCCCATAGTACGCGAGAGGCGGAACAGCTCATCGCTCATCTCCCAAAAAGCACCCTGCTCGCCGGCGCACAGCGCGGCCTGCGCCGCAGTAAGCGAATACTCACCGCCCACACCGCTGACGATGGCGACGCTCAGAGTCGCTTGACCGGGCAGCACAAAGTCTTTGACGAACTCGTGCAGATCAACCGTATGGTATGAGTTGCAGTGGCTGCAAGAGAAGTCAAACACCACGCGGAAGTGGATCGGCGCGTCTGGGTCGCCGATGAAAGGCATCTCATCTTCTGTAAAGCCCCGCACCACACCCTCAGCCCCATGCGATTCCTCATCGAGCGTCCGCGCGTCAGGAGCCTCGGCCCCTGCGAGATGGGCATCGCCTTCGAGACCCCCTACGAAAGGCACGCAGTACTCTGGGTAATCCGCGCAGCTTACCGCCCTGGATTCGCCTGCCGCTCCCTGCCAGTTGAAGAAGATGAACAGCCCCACAGCGACCACTGAGACGAGCACCGTCATCAGCAGGACGTTGGTCTGACTGCGTAACTGTACTTCGCGCCGGCGGCGCGTCTTGCCCACCTCGTAGACGGCGCGCGTTTTCCAGGGGAGGCCAGAGCGTACGTGAGTGGAATGTTCGGTGCGGCCCGGCATGACAGATCCTCTCTCATCACTTGAGCGACTTGAGACAGTTATCACAAACGCCACAACTCTACCGCATTGGCAGGGGGTGTCAAGCTCCGGCGAGGCAGGGTATGTGCAAAGGTTGTCAGTGATACGTGTGACGCTGGTAGTAGCCTCACCCCCAGCCTCGCTAAGCTCGGCTTGCCTCCTCTCCACGCCGCGGAGAGGGGGCGGCGAGGCGCGTCAGCGCCGGGCGGGGGTGAGGCTTAGAACCACAACCGCAC
>JAGPFT010000052.1 GCA_018056405.1 Anaerolineae bacterium | reverse complement strand
CGCCAGGCGTAGCGTGCAGGGTGGCGCATAGGTAGCGCCCTAACCCCACCCTGTAGTCCTTCCTCACTGGCAGGAAGGCTCCCTTTTCCCCTGCTTGCGGGGAAAGGAGCCGGGGGATACCGTCAGGGGTAGGTTTTCAGCGGTTTGAAGGGGAGCACATAGAGATGCTCTTCGCTCAGAGAATTAAAACCTATCCCTGTCAGGGCGGGGGATAGAGGTTGAAAAGTGCATAACATGCTCTAGGAAAGAAGCAGGCTGACCCCCTGACATGATTAGCATCCCTTCCCTCGTCAAGCGCATGAGCCGCGTGCGGTACTTCCGCAGTCTGACATTGGCAGACATCACTTATATCGTGAAGTCCGGCCACATGAGGACGGTACAGAGCGGGACGGTCGTCGTCATGGAAGAGGCGCCCTGCGCGGGGCTGTTTGTGCTGCTGACGGGCCAGGTACACCTGTTCCGACTGGGGCCGGACGGGCAGGAAGTGCTCATTGACATCCTGGACGCCGTGACCATGTTCAACGAAGTGTCCATCCTCGACGGCGGCTCCAACCCGTTCACGGTCATCGCGGCCAAAGACAGCATCATCTGGAACGCCGATTACCAAACGTTGCTGGGCCTAGCCGACCGCTACCCGCAGGTCGCTCTGGGATTCCTGCCTGTGCTCGCTGCCCGCACCCGTGTGCTGATCTCGATGGTCACCGATGTATGCTTCCGCTCGGTACGGGGGCGCGCGGCCAGGCTGATCCTTGACCTGTCTGGTTATGGCGAGCGGCCCATCTCCCGCCAGGATCACTCGATTCAGAAGCTGGCCGCGCAAATTTCTACCGTCCCGGAAGCCGTCAGCCGCGCGCTGAGCTACTTCCGGGACCAGGGCTACATCACCACTTCGCGCTCCACCATCAAAGTGTGCGACGCCAAAGGACTGGCGGAGTTCGCTCAGGTCGAGTGCGAGCCAGGGCCGCGCCCTCTAGACCGATTTTCTCGAACGGGATGATCGGGCTAATCCCTCGTCGGCAGCTCGCCCCTCGCCACGCGAGCCGCTGTCTTCACACCACTTGACGAAAATCAAATACGTCTCAAAGTGTTTGTGATACGATGAACAAAAGGCTCGCCCTGAGAGCAGGCGGGTTGATTGTGGCTTGGGGAGACATGCCGGCGCTGTGCTCTGTAAGGGGCGTCCGGGGGACAGGGCGCGCCATGGTTGGGCTTCCCCGGTTAGGAGAAGAGAATTGATGCAGGCCATTCAGTCCCGTTTCACGTTTCTGTTCCGTTCCACCAAAGGGCTGGTGCTGGTCGCTATTGCCGCGATCGCGCTTGTGACCGCGATCTTCGGCATGTTGTCCGGCCCGATGGTGGAGTGGGGCGTCAAGGATGTAGTTGTGCGCCTGCTGGGCCTGGACCTGGTGCCGGCGGAGCGTGAAGGTCGCATCATCATGCTCTATCACGCCATCGCCATGGCAGTCGTGGCGATTGCGGTGTACCTGATCACAGCGGTCGTGCCCCTGAAGGCACACGAACAGGCCACCATCAACGCCACGGTGACAGCCGGCTATCTGCTGTCCATGATCTTCGGCCTGGTGTTCGCCTATCTCGGCCACAAGTGGGTCTTTCACGGGCTGTGGCTGTTCGGCCTGTCGCTGATGTTCTTCGCGGGCATCCTGCTGGCTGCCGCGCTGTGGCCCTGGCGACGCGAATACTACATCAAGGACAGCGCCTACGCCCATTGGGGCCGCATTGATCTGGAGCGCGTCGCCTTCTTCACGATGGCTGTCGTCACCCTCGGCTCGGTAATATTCGGGGCGGTCACCGCTTCCTACTGGGGTAATGGGCACGAGACTTTCCTGGCCGAAGACCTGATCCGCGAGCCACACAAGACCGACCTGCAATACGCGATCATCGGCCATTTGCACATTATGCTGACTCTGATCGCGGTGGCGGTGGCTCTCGTCGTCGGTCGGCGCTTCGACTTCAAGGGCTTGCTGCACAAAATCAGCATGCCGCTGATGATCTTCGGCACGCTCCTGGTCACCTTCGGCGCGTGGTCGGTCGTGCCCGTGCCGCGCATCGCCCACACGATCATCTACTTCGGCTCAGTGCCGGTTCTGGTGGCTGCGCTGTTCATGGTCATCTTCGGCTTCCGCAAGCTGATCCTTGAGGGCATGGCCGAGACGGGAAGCACCGGCTTCTGGGCGGGACTCAAGGCTCTGGTCCGCGATCCGCTGCGCTTTGGCATGTTGTGGCAGATGGTCTTCATGAACTTCACAGTCAGCTTCGTCGGCATCTTCGTGGCCGTCAAGCTGGACGAGATTTTCCGCGTGTGGCCGGCCCGCGACGAGCGCCTCATCCTGACCGGGCACTGGCACATTCTGTCTGGCATCATCGCCACGATCATCCTGCTCTACTACGCGGACATGGTGGGGCTGAAGGGCAAAGTCCGGCAGTGGTTCGGCTGGCTGGTGATCATTGGCTCGGATGTCGCCTTTGCGGCGGTGACCGTCTTCGAGATCAAGCGGCTGTTCGTGTCGGAGGCCGACCAGCAGCCGGTGGTCAACTGGACGATGGCCCTGGCGGACATTGGGCTGGTCGTGGTGTTGCTGATGCTGGCCGGGCTGATGGTCTGGCGACTGGTGGATCTGTTCAAGGGCGAGGGACAGTGGCGGACAGAGCTGCGCGACGATCCTCACCTGGGCGTCGTACAGGGTGACGCTCCCGAATCGCTGGCGGCTGCGCAGGAGTTGTCGAAATGAAGCGCACAGGCTTAATCCTTGTTCTGATAATGGCAGCCGGGCTGCTGACTGCTTGTGGCGGTGAGGCTGAGGCGGAGCCGCCGGTCATTGACACGGGCGTGGACCCGGAAGCCTGGGTGGTCGTCCCGGCGGGCGAATTTCTGAAAGGCCAGCACGAGCACCCGACCCTGGTGGACTACGACTACGAGATCATGGTGACGGACGTGACGAACACCCAGTACGCGCGCTATCTGAACGAGGCGCTGGCGGCGGGGGCGGTCAGGCTGGTCGCCGCAGATCAAGATATCGTTGGCTATTACCCTGGCGACGAGTTTCGCGGTGCCAAGCACGAGGAGCCGATTGAGGAGGGCAACTGGCTGCACCTCGACCTGGATGAAAAGGGCTTGCGGCTGAGCTTCGACGGCACGACTTTCACGCCCCTGCCGGGCTACGAGAACCACCCGATGGTCGAGGTGACCTGGTTCGGCGCGCGCGCTTACTGTGAGTACTACGGCTGGCGGCTGCCCACTGAGGTGGAATGGGAAAAAGCCGCGCGCGGCACCGACAATCGCCCGTACCCCTGGGGCGACGAGATCGAGCGCAACAACGCCAACTTCTATAGCAGTAAAGACCTGTTCGAGAAGATCACCGGCAAGCTCGGTGACACCACGCCGGTCGGCTTCTACAGCGGCAAGACCTACGATGGCTACGAGACGCTCGACTCGCCCAGTCCCTACGGGCTGTATGACATGGCCGGCAACGTCTGGCAGTGGATGGGGGACGTTTACGAGGAGCAGCATTACCGTTACCTGCGCGGCGGCAGCAAGATGGAATACGAGTACAACCTGCGCGTCTGGGCGCGCAACAATGCCCACCCCGAATACTTCGGTCCCAGCGTGGGCTTCCGCTGCGCGCGCGACATCACGACGGCTAAGTAGTACCGGAGCAGAGAAGTGACGGCGACATCGTCCCCCTCACAGAGACAGTCGTTAACCCTGGGTGCGCGCCTGCGCGCCTACTGGCAGCTTATCAAGAGCCTGCAAACGGGGCTGTTGCTGATCACGGCAGTGGCCGGCTTCCTGAGCGTGTGCTGCCCGATGAAGGGCTGGCACACGCTGTTGGGCCTGGTGCTGACCTTGTTCTGCGCGATCAGCGGTAGCACGGTGCTCAACATGGTGTATGACCGCGACATTGACGCCAAGATGGCGCGCACGGCCCGTCGCCCGCTGCCGTCCGGCAGGATCAGCGTAGCAGAGGCGTTGGGGGTTGGGCTGGTTCTGTCCGCGGTGGGTGTGGGCGGCGCGCTGGCGCTCAACCCCCTCTACGGCCTGATCGTTTTGGCGGGCGCGTTCTTGGACGTGGTCATCTACACGATCTGGCTCAAGCGGCGCACGCCCTGGTCTATCCTGTGGGGTGGCCTCGCTGGGGGCATGCCTGTGCTGGCCGGACGTACATTAGGCATGGGCCAGGTGGAGACGGTGGGTCTGCTGCTGGCGCTGGCCGTGCTGCTGTGGATTCCCACGCACATCATGACCTTTGGCATCAAGCACGCGGCGGATTACAAGCGAGCGGGTGTGCCTGTCTTCGCCACCGTGTACGGAGAGCAGACCACACGCCTGATCATCAGCGTGTCCACCGTGCTGGCGGTGATCGTCATGGCGCTGGCCGTGTGGCAGATCGAACTGCACATTAAGTGCGTGTATGCGGACATCGGCCTGGGTGCGACGCTGGTGCTCTTCACGCTCATCAGCCTGGCGTTCCCGTCGTCCAAGCTGAACTTTGCTCTGTTCAAGTTTGCGTCGCTGTACATGCTCGGCTCGATGGGGCTGATCGTGATGGGCGTCTAGAGGGAATAGCGCCCCGCGCGTCAAAGACAGACTTCCGAAGTCTGCGCGGACTTCGGAAGTCTATGTTCATATTGGGGTGGCGTCTTTGAGGCCGTTTGAGAACTCGTGCGCCTGCCTTTGCTCCCCATCCCCGGCCCTTCCCCCACGAGGGGGGAAGGGAGAAAAGCGCACCCGCCAGGCCCCTCCCTCCTTGTGAGGGAGGGGTTTGGGGTGGGGGGAAGCAACCGTCATGGCCTCTTAGGGCTGTGCCTTGTTGGCAAGGATAGCTGGCTCCGGCTGGTGGACGATGGCGGCTGCCGCCTTCAGGAAGACGCCCAGGCCGCCCCCCGCAAACGCCAGCCCAACGATGCTCAGGCCGGGCTGGAGCACGTCTGTCCAGTCCGTCCCTTCGTAAGTGTGCGAAGACCCCACCCACAGCGGCAGGGTTAGCATCATGACGCCGACGATCAGAGCGGCCATTCCTCCCGCGGCGGCGGCTTCTTTCTTGCCGCGTGGCTGCGAGAACGACACACCGCCCCGGATGGAGGGCAGCCCCAGGATCAGGAACAAGACCAGCGTGAACAGGTTAATGTAGAACTTGATGTTGGCCGGGACCATCTTGCCGCGCAGTTCCAGCGACGAACGCACGTGCAGCTCGCCCAGCACCGCGCCCGCGATCAGCACCAGCACGGCGTTGCGATAGGCGTGCGAGCCGCCGCGAAACAGCGCGAAGGTGGCCGACACGCCAGCGATCCCGATTCCGATGGTGATCAGCATTATGCGCTGGTACAGCCATTGATGATCTTTGAGGACCAGCATTGGCGGGAAGTTGTCGGTCAGAAATGCCGCGCAGACCGTGCCGATCCCACCGAACAGATTCATCGCCGCCGTCATGCCCATCGCGACGACCGCAACGATCCACAAGATTCGGGCAGATTTAGCAGTCATGGGGCGCTACTCCAACTAGTCCTGGCTTCAAGGGAGGCGAGGTGCGGGTGCTCCTCTAGTCGCTGACCTCTGGGAGGGCTTCGCCATGGCAGCGATCACAATTCACCTCGCGCGCCAGCGCGTGCGAAAGGTGAGGGAATGGTTCTTCGCCCTCACCGCCGGCGAAAGTCACCCACTGGCCGTCGCGTGCGTCGTCCGGGCCGACGCTCATGCCGCTGGCGTCGTGGCACGCGACGCAGTGAACCCGCGCGTGGTTGGCGTCATGCCCAGGGGTTTCCTCAAGCGTCTCATGGCAGCCGGACGCGCCGCAGGACGCCGTCAAGGCGTGCGAGTCGTGGCAGTCAGTGCAGACCAGGTCGGCGTGCACCCCGCTCACCACAATATCAGCGTGCGCCTCGACCTCGGCTCCGATGTGGCAGTTCTGGCAAAGCTGGCTGGTCGAGGAGACTTTCGCATACTGCTCGATGGCGGCCACTTCAAGCCAGCGCACATCGGCCTGGACTGTGCCGTTGCGGTCTACCTGGTGGCAGACCTTGCAATCCACCGAGTGAGCGTTGGCTGGCTCGATCAGGGGCGGCGGCGGCTTGACCTCAAATTTACAGACCGTGCAACTGGCTGGCATGTCGTCCATCGAAGGGATGTAGTTAATCGGGTCGTGGCACTGGTTGCAGGTGCTATTGGTGCCATCGGCGGCCACCACGTAGGTATCTGCGTGCTGCCCGGCCAGCCACTTGTCCAGGGGCGTGTCGGGCAATGCCTCGCCCGTTCCTCCAGTCGCCTCGCCCTGGTTGGCCATCTGCGAGGCCGCACCGCCCGTGTTCTTGGTAAGGCTGACTTCTTCGGTGTTGCTCGCTTCGATCTGGTAGACCACGACAATCGCTACGGCAGCGGCGACCAGCAGCACGGCGATGAGCATATCGCGAATCTTGCTCAAGGGAGAGAGTTGTGTAGGTTGGGCATTGCTGGGCTTCATCATGTCCCCGCTGTGTGAACGGTAGGGGGAGAGGGATGCTCTCGTCTTCTCACCATACCAATCATGGGTTACGGATTGGCTCGCGGTGCGCAGAGTCAGTGCTGGCGCACCGCGAGCCAGGCTGTCTTATTCCGGGGTCGTGCCGTCTGCGTTCAGGACAGTCAGTCCCCATTCGTTGTCGGCATAGTGACAGCGGTCGCACGAGACTTCCCACTGGACGCTGTGTGACACGATAGCCGTGGCGGTCGGCTCACCGCTGCGGCTAACGCTCTTCTCCAGCGTTGTCCAGACGCCGCCCATCGCCTCAGCAGGGTGCGGGCCTACCGCCGCGCCAGAAGCGTCATGGCAGGCGATGCACTGCACCTTGTCGAGGTGAATGGCGTTCGTGCCCTTGATGTGCGTGTCCAACTCGGCCACGTTGCTATGGCAGTCAATGCAAGCCATCGGCTGCTGGGTGTGCGGATCGTGGCAGTCGGAGCACCGATCGGGGCGGTGTCCTTCAATAGTCGCGGCCCAGTTGCGGTGCGCGCTGCCGCCCAGGATGATCTCGTGATCTACGCCACGCCCGCCGGTCTCGGAAACGCCCGTCGAGTTGGTGTGGCACTTGCTGCACAGCTCGTTCACGGTGGCAACCGGCTCGTATTCCTTAGCGATCGGGTTGAACCACGCATTCGACGAGGTGTTGATCAGGTCACCTTCGACCACATGACAGGTCGAGCAGCCAATGCCCACCCAGTCCTCACGGCTGACGAAGTCCATCGTCGGGGCGATGCGCAGCTCGGGATCGGTTGGAAACTTGCACGTGATGCAGTTAGGCGGCGGCCCCGGACGCGCGGCGGGATCCCAGTTCTGCGGTGAGTGGCAGCGAGAGCAATAGGTGTTGGGGCCTTTGCCCTCATCGTAGGTGTTGCCGTGTGGGCTGCCTTCCCACGCCTGGATGATGTCGGGGTAGTCGGAGAGCGGCTTCATCTCGTCGGCATCCTGAGCCTGGGCCGAGCGGATCGAGCCGATCGCCAACGCTATCACCAACACAACGCAGACGCAGGCCAGCAGCCTGAGCCACAAAGGAATTTCCCTTATCGTGCGCATATGCATCTCCTCAAAGCTCTTGTGTGTCCTCTGCGCAAAACCAAGCAAACACAGCGCCGCCTGGACCAGCGGGATCGGTACCCGGCAGTAGGCCGGGGGTGGCAGAATGAGGCAACGGCCAGGTGTGCGCTCAATGCAGCAGGCGAACACGCTCTGGTGGTTCGCCCCCCTTTTCGTGCATCGTATCACAAGCGGTGGGAGGGTGTCTTTGACTTTTGTCAAATGGGGGCGGCGCGCGGCCTGTGGGCAGAGGCGCACGCACGGGAAGGCGCTGGGGGTCTTGTGGTGCTTATTGCAACTGCGTCGGGCGCGCCCTCTGCGGCTAGAGGTTCATGAACAAGTTGTCTGGCAGTGTCAGTAGGCTCCTATCTCCCGGCCCCTTCCCCCAGCCAGGCTAGGGGAAGGGGAGAGCGCCCTGACGGATTCCCCCCTCTGGCTCTGCTGGTTCAGGGGCGGACAGCAGCGTGTGAAACATTGAGATGACGACCGATCAACCTCACCCCCTGGCCTCGCTACGCTCGGCTCTTCCCCCTCTCCGTCAACGGAGAGGGGGCGGCGAGGCGCGCCAGCGCCGAGCGGGGGTGAGGTAAAGTGAAGACTTGCCTCAGACTATAAGCCGATCTCAACGCCTGTCCGCCCCTGAAGGCCTTGCTGGAGGGGGGATTAAGGGGGGAGGCGTTCGCGAGTATTCTCAGCCTCTCCCCGGTGACAGGTCGTTCGTGGCTTCTGCTGCTAGGGTATGCCGTTGAGCGTATCTACGACGCGGAACAGGTCGCCGAGGGCGTAGAAGTCAACGGCGACGAAGTTGGGCATGTGGCCGCGCTCCTTGGCGCAGGTGAGGGCACGCTCCAGCAGGAAGTCGTACTGGTTGACGACGGCAGCATCTACCCGGTCGGGGGCGCGCCGCGCGATCCAGTGGTTGAGCAGGAATAGAGGCTTGCCGGTGTCGCCCCGGTTCGGCGCGCAGGTGAAGTCCTCCGGGCGGCGGTAGTTATAGGTCGTTTCCTCGGTGTAGTCCCACAGGTGGAGGTACCAGTCGGGCGGCGGCCCGCCCTGCTCGGCGAGGACAACCAGCCGCGTATTGGCCTCGATCATCGCGCGCAGCGTGGGCCATTCGCCGTCGGGGGAAGGGGTGTAGACGTAGCGGATCAGCCCGCTGTCTTGCATGGCGGTGGCGGTGTCCTGCGGGCTGACTTCATCCTGCAGGATCAGCACGACTACCTCGTTCCAGTTGCGGTCGAGGAAGGCGCGAAGGTCGGCGAAGGCGGCTTCGAGCGGGGTCGCGCCCAGCGCACACAGGTTGTGGCAGACGAAGCGGTTGTTGGGATCGCGGGTCTGCGGATCGGCGGCGTTGACGATCCGCTCGACGAGCGGGCGGGTGGCGCTGGGGAAGGTGGCCAGGTAGCGATCAATCTCTTCCTGCGTATCGCCGTAGTGCGTGTCGAGCAGGAAGGCGCGCACGCCCGCTTTGAGCTGGATGGACAGGTCGCCGTCATGGTGCGGCCAGACCCAGCCGAGGTTGGAGGCGGACATGGCGTTGTGCGTTGCCGGGAAGACGACTTCGTTGAAGCGACGGTCGCACAGCGCCTCGTGCCCGTTGCAGACCAACACGCTGGAGCCTGCCAGGCGCTGGGGGGTGAGCAGCCAGTCGAGCAGAATCGGCAGCCCGACCAGAGACACTATCGCCAAAGCCAGAGCCAGGCGCGGGCGCGCGGCGAGCGGTCGGAGCAGGTGGGTCAGCCAACCTGCCACCTTTGGCGATGCCCACGCGCCGAGCAGAACCACGCCCAATAGCAGGGCTACTGCTGCGCGATGGCGGATCGAGTCGCCCACGCCATCCTGCAGCGAGGTGAGCACGTCGGTCAGCATGATGCGCAGCGAGCGGGGCAGCTCAGCGCCGTTGAGCGCGGCATCGGTGAATTCCTCGAAGGGCAGGCTCACGTGCGCTGCGATCAATGCCCAGGCCCCGACGGCGCTGGCCCCGGCCAGCAGCAGCATCAGCCCCAGCAGGCCAAAGGCGCGGCGTGTGCGCGTGCCCTGCAGCGCAGCCAGCCCGCTCAGCGACAAGATCAGCGCCAGGAGGATCACCGGCATCAGGTCGTCCCGAAAGAAGAGCGCCAGCTCGCGCGTGTCGTTCAGTTCGTGGATGATGGCGTTGGTGGTCTTGTCGGCGAGCCGGGCAAAGGCATCTAGACCGCTGATGGTGCCTGTCTTCAGCTCGCTTTGCAGATTGCGCGCGGCTTCTTCAGCCTGCACCGCCAGCAGTTCCCCCGACGCGATGACGATGGCCCCGGCCAGGTCATCAGCGGCCAGGGCCGCCTCCACTTGCAGGCGCGTCGCGTCCGTCACCCGCTCGCCTGCCGGCGCGAGCAGAATCCGGGCGATCTCGTGTTTCTGGGCCTCGGACAGGCCCCGAATGGAGAGGTTGGTGATGTCGAAAGGCAGCGCTTCCAGGCGGCCCTCGGCCAGGGCGCGCACGTAATCTTCAAGCTGGCGGTAGAGGGTCTCAGGCGTCAGCACGGGCACGCTTAGCTCGTCCTCACCGATCAGGCGATGCTGCCTGGCCCGCGCGATCAGTTCCGTCTGGATGGTCTGCGCTGCTGCGATGATCTTCTGCTGAAGCTCCGGGTCATTGATCGCTTTGGACAGGTGGATATTGGAGTGCAATCGCTGGCGCTCGCCGGAGAGGTAGGCGGTTAGCTCGGTGAAGAGCCGGTCGGCGGCGCTGCGCAGCACGTCCGGGGGCAGCACCAGGCGCAGCGCCGAGACGGCGTGGCTGTATGTCTCCTGTGAGTAGTACCCTTCGATGCGCAAGTTGCCGAGCAGCCGCACCGTCACATCGCGCAGCGCCGGGTCGGCCAGCAGGTCGGTGTAGATGCGGTCATAGATGCGGTTGCGTTCCAGGGCGCGGGTGTAAAAGCGCGCGTTGAGCAGGTCGTCGGTCATCACCTGGATGGCCAGGTAGGTGAGGAAGGAGGCGACGAAGACGATCATCAGAACGATGGTCAGCAGGCGTTCGAGCAAAGGGTACGATCCCCGGAACATGGGATGGATGGCATTCGCTGGGCGCTTGGTGGCACACAGTGCCTGGCGCTTTCTCAGATCATACGCCAAATGCGCCCGGTGTGCGGGCGATCATAAAGGGTGCGTGCAAGACCTGGCAGGGGAGGGGCGCTGCTTTGCTGCGCGCTGGTTTACCTCACCCCCGCTCGGCGCTGACGCGCCTCGCCGCCCCCTCTCCGTTGACGGAGAGGGGGAAGAGCCGAGCGTAGTGAGGCCAGGGGGTGAGGTAAAGCCTCGTTGCGCGCTGGTTTACCTCACCCCCGCTCGGCGCTGGCGCGCCTCGCCGCCCCCTCTCCGTTGACGGAGAGGGGGAAAGGCCGAGCGTAGCGAGGCCAGG
>JAGPFT010000574.1 GCA_018056405.1 Anaerolineae bacterium | reverse complement strand
CTCTCCATATATGGAGAGGGGGAGTAAGTATCTGGCTCAGTCCCCTCTCCGCGTGTGGAGAGGGGATTGAGGGGTGAGGTAAACCCGCGCAGCGGGCTTCTCAACCGGTCCATCCCAGAGCGCGCAGGGGTCGCAGAGAAAGCCTCAGAGCTTTTCCGACTTTCCCCTCTGCGCCCTCGTCATCTCAGCGGCTCAAGATCACTGCCCCAAAAAGCGAATGCACCCGCAAATCAGGCCGCGTTGTGGAAACGGGCTGTTCGGTGTATGCTGGATGGGGATTCGGCCAGGGAAGAGGCGAACGCGCGTGGTACCTCCAGTTGTGTCAGGGAGAGGTGGCGTGATGAGCGGAAAGTTTGGAATGTCTCGCGTGCTGCTGGCAGGCATGTTGTTGCTGGTGGCGCTGGTTTTCACGGCCTGCTACAAGGATGCGGGCGAGAATGTAGCGCCTACCTCGCGGCAAGTCACCATTGGCGACATCACCCCGACCACGCCCGCTCCGCCCACCCAGGCGTCCACGGCCACGCCCAGCGACGCTTTGCTGGCGACGCCCACACACGGCCTGGTGCCTACGACCACTCCGTCCGATTCCGTGCAGAGCGAATTGCCAGCCACGGCCACCCCGCGCGAGGGCGACCTGGCAGAGATGCCAGCGACGCCGACCGATCTGCCACTGTTCCAGCCCAGCTTCACACCGCTGGGCGCGGCGGGCACGCCCAGCGAAGCAGCCACGCGCACGACGATCACCACGCCCATCATGAGTGACATCCGGCCTTCACCCACCCCTTCGCCGACCATTGACCCATCCAAGATGCCGACGCCGACGGACATTCCCATCGAGCTGAACCCGTGTATTCACGTCGTCACCTTCGGGGATACGCTCTACTCGATTGCCAGGGATAACGAGGTGACGTTGGACGCCCTGGTCGCGGCCAACTCTACGCTTCTGGGCGGCAACCCGAACGCCATCCTGCAGGTGGGCTGGCAGCTCAAGCTACCCGGCTGCGCGGAGGAAGAAGAGGAAGTACCTTTGGCCGAGGGGACGCCTCCTGCCACGCCGGGCGGTACCCCCTCCGGGCCGGTAGTGCACATCGTCCAGGCGGGCGAGGGCATTTATAGCATCGCGCGCAAGTACGGCGTGACGTATGAGGCGATTGTCGCCGCCAACAATCTGGCCAACCCCAACCTGATTTACCCTGGCCAGGAGTTGATCATCCCCCTGGGCCAGTGAGCCAGCAGGTTAGCGGGCAGCCAGGCAACCAGGCACGCCGCAGGCGGCGTGCCTGATGCTGTCTATGGGGCAGGGATCACTTGCCGCCATACTTGTTGCTCAGCAGGTTGAGCAGGGTGCTGGCGTCGAGGGCCGCGTCTTTGCCGCTCATGAGCGAGAAAGCGCCCATGAATCCGCTCTTCGACTGGCGATTCTCCAGGTCCATCGTCAGCTTGTCGAAGGCATCAGCGGGCAGGTTGCGCAGCGCCTTTTCTTCGTCCTCTTCCAGTTCATACCCGGCCAGCGCCGCGTCCGGGTCCGACAGCAGCAAAGCGCGAAACTCCTCGTCCGTCAGGGCGCGGCTGATGATGGTGGTGAGGTCTTGCTTGGCCATGCGGTTTCTCCTTGTCTATGGCGCGGTGCGGGCACCGGGCAGGACGGCGGTGATGATGTTCCAGAACTGTGCGCCAATCTTAGCCTGATTATATTATCCCCGAAACTGGCGGCCAAGACATAGCCCATTCGGTTTTTTGCAGGTTCACTGCACGATTTTACAGCCCTGCAACGGTTGCCACTGACTTGCTTGGCGCGAGCGGGCAGCCTCACCCCCAGCCTCGCTGCGCTCGGCTTGCCCCCTCTCCACATCGTGGAGAGAGGGCGGCGAGGCGCGCCAGCGCCGAGCAGGGGTGAGACTAAGGAGCGCGACCCTGTTGCCTGACAGGTTTTGCACGCACCCGTATGGACAGGCGGACAACGCCTATGGTACACTATCCGTAATATGGGATTACAGATAGATTCTTCCGCAGGGGGGAGCATTACCTCGGCGGTCATTGTGAGGGCAGAGCGTCAATTTTCTTTGGAGCAGGCATAATGACAGACGAATCTAAGTCGATCCGCATCCTGTGCATTGAAGATGACCCGGAGATGATCGAGTTAGTCCGGCTCATTCTCGCCCGGCATGGCTATGAGGTCATCGGCGCGGCGGGAGGAGAGACGGGTCTGGAGACCATCGAGCGCGAAAAGCCGGCGCTGGTGCTGCTCGACCTGATGATGCCGGAAATGGATGGGTGGGAAGTCTTCCAGCGGATGCGCGCCGACGAGCGGATGCGGGATATTCCGGTCATCGTCGTGACGGCCAAAGCGCAGAGTATTGACAAGGTGCTGGGGCTGCACATCGCCAAAGTGAACGACTACATCACCAAGCCATTCGGCCCCTCCGAGTTGCTCTCCAGTGTCATTCGCGTGCTTCAAGAAGCCGGGATCGAGGCCAAAGAGGCCAGCTAACGCCCCCTCATTCATAG
>JAGPFT010000051.1 GCA_018056405.1 Anaerolineae bacterium | reverse complement strand
GTCTGGCCCGCAGCGAGTCGCCCGGCCAGCGCTGCCAGCGCCGCCAGCGCGCCCGCCGCTGCCAGCGCGGAGACCAGCAGCGTGCTGATCGCGGCGATAGTCGTGCGGTGCGCGTGATTGATCGCGGCCAGACGGTCGCCGGCGACAAAAAACGGGACAGCCAGCAGCGGCAGTCCCGGATCGTACTTGCTGTAATGGCGTCCGTCGCGCCCCGCCACAATCTGCGGCAGGCCAGGGTCAGGCGGCAGAGCCAGCGTCCCCCGCTCCACCAGCGCAGCGGTCGTCTGGAACATGACCTCGCCATCGCTGCTGTAGAAGCCGCGACCCATCGTCAGCGCGCACAGGCACGCGAACGCCACAAACACCGCCCAGGCGGGGAGCCTGCCGGACATGCGCGCCCCCTAGCGCCCTGGCTGCTGCGCGCCCCTGCTGGCAGCGAGTCCGGCGGGCGGAGGAGTCTGGCGACAGAGCTGCTCAGTCGTCGAAGTCATCGCCGGAACGCCGCAAGTCCTGCACGTTGAGTTGCAGCCGAGAGGAACCGTTCCACTCATTGATTTCCAGGTGAAAGGCCACGTCCACCTCGGCGGGCATCCGCTCGGCCCAGTCGCCCTGCTTGAAGGCGATGGCGTCCAGCCAGTGCACGCCATCGGTCAGGCGCAGGCGCAGATGCCGGCTGTCGCGGCCTACGCGCCGCCAGTCCGCAACGCGCAACCCCCGCGCCACGAAAAGGGGCGTCCGGTTGCCGGCGCCCGTCGGTTCCAGCCGCTGCAAGGCGCGCGCCATGTCCATTGTCAGCATGTCCAGCGACACCTCAGCGTCAATGACCAGTTCCGGGCGCAAGTCCTGCCCGCCGAGCTTGCGCAAGGTAATGTCCGTCAGTCGCTCGCGCAGAGAGTCGATGTTCTCGTTGCGCACAGTAAAACCGGCGGCCTGCGAGTGCCCGCCGTGCCGCACCAGCAGATCGGCGCACTCGTCCAGCGCCCGCGTGATGTCGAAATTGGGAATGCTGCGGCACGACCCGCGCGACTCGCCGTCGCCTTGCTCGATGACTACGGCGGGCCGGTAGAACTCCTCGCACAGCCGCCCCGCCACCAGCCCGACGATCCCCGGCATATACTCCGGCCCGGCATCGAAGATCAGCGGCACCTCGGCGACCCTTTCGCCCAACGCGCGCGCCCGCGCAACCTCGACGGCCTCCATCGTCAGAAGCTGGCGCTGCTCGTTCAATTCCTGCAATTGCAGGGCCAGCGCCCCTGCCCCCGGCTGATCGGCCATCAGCAGATCGTAGGCGATCATGGCGCTGCCCAAGCGCCCGGCGGCATTGATGCGCGGGGCGAGCATGAAGCCAATGGCCGTCGTGTCAATCTTGCCCGGCTCCACCCCGGCCACCTGGGTCAGCTCGTACACGCCGGCGCGCTGCGCGCGGTTGAGTACCTCCAGCCCGCGCCGCACCAATTCGCGGTTCTCCAGCCGGTCGAGCGGGGCCAGGTCAGCGACCGTGCCCAATGCCACCAGGTCGAGCAGGTCTTCGAGCTTGAAATCGGGCTTGCGGCTGGTCTGCGCTGCCTCAGCGCGCAGCAGCGCGTCGGCCAGCTTGTAGGCCACGCCCACCCCGGCCAGCATGTCCTCCGGGTACCAGCCGGTCATACCGTTCTCGGCGCGCAGTCTGGCGTCAATCTTCGGGTCAATCACGGCCAGCGCGCCGGGCAGTTCTTCGCCCACCGAATGGTGATCGGTGACGATCATATCCAGCCCGATCTGCTGGCCGTAGGCGACCTCCTCAAGCGAGCGGATGCCGCAGTCCACCGTCACGACCAGCCGCGCACCCTCGCCTTTCAACTGGTCGAGCGCGTTGGTGTTCAGCCCGTACCCCTCATCCACGCGGTTGGGGATGTACGGGCGGACACGCCCGCCCAGCGCCCGCAAAATCTGGATGAGCAGCGCCGTGCTGGTCACGCCGTCCGCGTCGAAGTCGCCGTAGACGGCGATCAGTTCGTCCCGCCTGATCGCCTGGCGGAGACGTGCCACTGCTTCCGACATGCCGCGCATGAGGAAGGGGCTATGCAGCGCGTTGTCGCCGCCCTCCAGGAACGCCCGCGCCCGCTCTGGCGTGTCCTGGCCCCGGTTGTAGAGCACCTGGGCCAGCACAGGATCGTAGGCATGGAGAGCGGCGCGGACACTGCTGGGGATGGGAGCTTGCACGCGCCAGCGTTTGACAGCAGAAGGTGGATGCAGCACACTCTCTCCCGATTGGTGGGGACCCTGGAGTTCGCTGGCGCACATGGTACCATGCGCGCTAACCCGGACGCAAATCCCCTCGCCGCCGGCCGCCGGCGTGTGTGCAAGATCCGTCAGGTAGGGGCGCTGCTCTGCTGCGCCCTCCAGCCTCACCCCCGCTCGGCCTCCTGACGCGGGCCTCGCTGCCCCCTCTCCACGACGTGGAGAGGGGGGCAAGCAGAGCGCAGCGACGCTGGGGGTGAGGCTGTGGGCTGGCGTCAGAATCGCCGCTGACCACCTTTGCACGCACCTCGCCGCCGACACAGTGCGACACCCGGCGTCCGCCGATACGCAGGCATAACCGCGGAGCCGCATCCAGGGGGACCAGGCGCAGTGAGGGCACAGACTCCCGGAGTCTGCCCGACTTCAGGAGTCTCTTGGCACCCGCGCGGTGCGAGTTACTCCCCCGCCAGTCGCTTTAGCTCGTACAGTTTGGTGATCGCGTCCAGCGGCGAAAGCTCGTCCACGTTCAACTCGCGGACGAACTTGACGATCGGGTCCGGGTCCGTCTGCAGGAACGACAACTGCACCGGCCCGTCGGGGTCCTGGCGCGGCTGGATCACGAAGTCGCCGCCCGCCGCCTCTAGCTCCTTGAGAATCTCCGCCGCCCGGTTGATCACCGCGCGGGGAATGCCGGCCAACTGCGCCACGTGAATGCCATACGAGCGGTCGGTGCCGCCGGGCAGCAGCCGGTGCAGGAAGACGATCGAGTCGCCCTCCTCGGCCACGGCGACGTTGTAGTTGGCCACGCCGGGCAGCAGGTTGGCCAGTTCAGTCAGTTCGTGGTAGTGCGTGGCGAAGAGCGTGCGCGCGCCCAGGCGCGGATTGTTGTGAATGAACTCGACCACCGCGCGGGCGATGGCCATGCCGTCATACGTGCTCGTGCCGCGCCCGATCTCGTCGAGGATGATCAGGCTGCGCCGCGTGGCGTGGGTCAGGATCAGCGCCAGTTCGACCATCTCAACCATGAAGGTGGACTGCCCGGCATAAATCTCGTCCTGCGCGCCGATGCGCGTGAAGATGCGGTCGGCCAACCCAATCGTCGCCTCGCGCGCCGGGACAAAGCTGCCGATCTGGGCCATCAGCACGATCAGTGCCACCTGGCGGATGATCGTGCTCTTGCCGGCCATGTTCGGCCCGGTGATGATGTGCAGCCGCTCGTCCTCGTCGAAGTGCGTGTCGTTGGGGACGAAGCGTTCGCCACGCAGCGTCTTCTCGACGACCGGGTGCCGCCCGTCGCGGATGCTCAGCACGTCCTCCTCAGTCAGCGTCGGGCGGACGTATTTCTCGCGCGCCGCGACTTCGGCCAGCGAAGCGAAGGTGTCCAGATGAGCCAGTGCCCGCGCCGTGCGCAGCAACGTCTCGGCGCGCGCCCGCACGCTGGCGCACAGTTCGGCGAACAGACGCTGCTCGATCTCCAGCAGGCGCTCCTCGGCGTTGAGGATCAGCGACTCGTACTCCTTCAGGTCGGGCGTGATATAGCGTTCCGCGTTGACCAACGTCTGTTTGCGGATGTATTCGGCGGGCACTCGCCCGGCGTTGGCCTTGCTGACCTCGAGGTAGTAGCCGAAGACCTTGTTGAAGCCGACCTTCAGGCTCTTGATACCCGTGCGCTCACGCTCGATCTCCTCCAGCCCGGCCACCCATTCTTTGGCGTCGCGGCTGGCCTCAACCACCTGATCCAGTTCCGGCGAATAGCCGCGCCGGAAGACGCCGGGCGCGCTCAGCGCCGCCGGGGGATCGTCCACCAATGCCTCGCCGATCAGCGTCACCACGTCCGGGCACGGATCGAGCGCCTCACAAATGTCCCGCAACGCCTCGGCGGGCGCGATTAGCTCACGCAGGGCGGGCACCGCCTCCAGGCTGCCTGCCAGCGCCTGCAGGTCGCGCGGCCCGGCCCGGCCCACCAGCAGCCGGTTAGCCAGCCGCTCCAGGTCAGCCACCGGGCGCAGCGCATCGCGCACAGCGGCGCGCGCCGTCCCCGAAGCGTGCAGCGCGGCCACCGCATCGAGCCGCGCTTCCAGACGACCCAAGTCGAGCAGTGGCTGCCCGATCCACGTGCGCAGTAGGCGCGCGCCCATCGGCGTCACCGTGCGGTCGAGCACGTCGAGCAGCGAGCCGCGCTTGCTCCCGTCGCGGATGGTCGCCGTCAGTTCCAGATTGCGCCGCGTGGCCGGGTCGAGGGTCATGAAGCCGGACGTGCTGTAGGTGTGCAGATCGGTGAGCTGCTCCAGCGCACTGCGCTGCGTCTCAATCACATAATCGAGGATGGCTCCTGCCGCGCGCACCGCCAGTGGCTTGTTCTGCAAGCCGAACCCGTCCAGCGTGGTCACCTCGAAGTGCTCGATCAGCGCATCGCGCGTGAAGGCGGGGCCGAAGCGGTAGTCGGGCAGCGGAGTGACATGGGCGCCGGGCGGCAGCGTCACCCCGCGCTCAGCCCACGACGCGGGCAGCAACACTTCGCGCGGTTCCAGCCGAGCCAGTTCCTCGACGACGGTGAGCGTTGCCCCCTCCCCGCTGACCTGCGTGGCGGCGAATTCGCCGGTGCTGATGTCGGCGTAGGCCAGTCCCACGCCCGCCCAGCCGTCGCCGCTGCGATCCGGTTCCGGGGCCAGGGCCAGCAGGTAGTTGTGACGTGCGTCGGGCAGCATCCCCGGCTCCATGACCGTGCCGGGCGTGATCACGCGCGACACTTCGCGCGGCGTCAGCCCATTGACCGGCTCGTTGCCCACCTGCTCGACGACAGCGACGTGATAGCCGCGCTCGACCAGCCGGGCGATGTAGCCCTCCACCGCGTGATGCGGTACGCCGCACATGGGCACGCGCTCGCCTTTGGAGACCGGGCGGCTGGTGAGCACCAGGTCTAGCTCGCGCGCAGCGGTCTGCGCGTCGTCGTCGAACATCTCGTAGAAGTCGCCCAGCCGGAACATGACAATCGAGTCTGGGAACTGCTTCTTGAAGTCAAGATACTGCTGGCGAGAGGGTGTGAGCTTGGTCATGGGAGTTTCAACAATCCCGCTTTTGGGCTATAGTTGCGTCAGGGAGCGGACGGGCAAGTCCGCCGAACGGGGGCCGTGCGCCGTATTCTAGCAGGCGGGCCGCGCGCCGACAACCGCCGCGAATCGGGCTTTGGGAAGAGATGACCCCGAAGTGAGCGGGCAAGCATATCAGCAACAAGAGGCCCCATGGTGAAGATGGCAAAGAGGCAAAAAGAACAGGCGGGCAATTCCCTTGAGCCTAGAGGGTCAGCGGAGTACGCCCGGAACAAGGAGATTCCCGTCTTCTTTGGCCAGCCAATGCTCAAGGGGGCCTTTGCTGATCTTGACGCCTCCCGGCGAGACCCTGACGTTCCAGTCCTGTTCTACTCGCATCCTCATGGGGAACTATGGGTAGGTGACGCGATAGCCTGGCTACGGTCGCTGGAAACCGAGTCAGTGGATGTGGTCTTTGCCGATCCGCCCTATAACATTAAGAAGGCAGAATGGGATACGTTTGAGTCCCAAGAGCACTATGTCGAATGGTCGCTACAATGGATAAGAGAGGCAGCTCGTGTGCTTAAGCCCACTGGCACCCTCTATATTTGTGGATTCTCCGAAATACTCGCAGACTTGAAACTGTCTGCTTCTCGGTATTTTGAGGGATGTCGCTGGCTGGTCTGGCACTACAAGAATAAGGCCAATCTTGGTTCGGACTGGGGACGGTCGCACGAAAGCATTCTTCACTTCAGGAAAAGCCAGCAGTTTACGTTCAATACGGATGATGTGCGCATCCCATATGGCAATCACACTCTGAAGTATCCCGAACATCCACAAGCCGAGACCAGTCAGTACGGGAAAGGCAGTGGCCGGCAGGATGTGCTGTGGCAGCCGCATCCGCGCGGAGCCAAACCTAGAGATGTTATCGAGATACCCACAACCTGCAATGGAATGCACGAGAAGACCCCTCATCCAACACAGAAGCCCGAAGAGCTTCTGAGGAAGCTGGTATTGGCGTCGTCGAACATGGGCGATCTGGTGGTTGATCCTTTTCTCGGCTCTGGGACCACGGCTGTGGTGGCTGAGCAGCTTCGTCGCAGATGGAAAGGCTGCGACATTGCTCTCGAATACTGTCAGTGGGCTGCTCGCAGGATCGAACTGGTTGAGGACTGGCCCGTAGAGAAATGGATTCAATATGATCTAGAGAACGCTAGAAGAAGGATGTCTATTCGATGACGGATATTGCTTTATTGGATTTGCAGGCCAGCGTTCAAGATAGATCGGCGTTCACCGCGTTGGACGCCTATTCCCAATTGTGTGAAGCCTTCCTTGATTTCATCAGAAAGACACAACCTACCAGGATCGTCTCTCCCACACACAACAACTACATTTTCTACCAATACGGCCAGGAATACGGGCACAAGATCACACGTCCCCTAAACACCAACCTGTTTATTGAATCCCCTGACGTGTTCAAAGCGGCCTTTGAGAGATTCGTCATGTTTCTGGCTGACCTGAAGAGATACCAGGAGAAAACTTGCGATCAGAAAGGCGCACAAAGCTACATTGCCTCAGGGGAGATCAATAGGGTTGTCTACACCGTTCAACAAGCCGCTGGCAGTATAGGTGACTCGTTTGATAATCCTAACCAGTCCAGAAAGCGAGTGGGGCAGCTCTTTGAGACGCTGGTCAGGCTGATTCTCCAGGAGGTGGGATTGGAATGCGAACCTCGGACCATCAGCATTCCCATCCCCGGTTATCCAGGGTATGAGATGTCCTACGAGTTGGATCTGGTATTCTCCCGCAACCAGGCGATTGTGGCTGCTGAAACCAAGTTCATCAATGCAACCGAAGTGGTTGGGTCAGTGAAAACAACAAGCAAGGATCGTCTGGACAAGGTGTTCCTCGATAAGTACCTCCTCACCAAACTGCTCGGCAGAGATGTGCCTGTAGTCGCCATTTTCTTACACGATGTCCAACGTGCACGAAAGGGACAGAGTATCTTCGGCATCAACTCCACATTCAAGACCAACCATTTCTTGGGGTATATGGTCGCGTTGAGCCGATTGGATGGCGTCTATTACGTTGATCCCAGGCCAGAAATGATGGCGAACGAACGTTTTCGTGAACAAATAAGCGATTTTCAGACGTTCTTGATAGATGACTTGTGGCGACTCTCCAATAGGGGGACCATCAATTGACAATCACTTTCGTCTACACAGCCCCCGGCGTTCAGGTGGCGCAGGTGAGGTGCGAGCCGCTGGGTAGAGACCGGCGTATGGATGTCACAGAACGATCTCCTATCAGCACAGAGGGGGGCAACCGAGAGTGACTCACGCTATCATCGGCGTTGACCTGGGCGGCACGCAAATGCGCGTGGCCCGTTTCGACGCCCAACTCACCATTCAGGAACGGCTGGCCGAACCGACCAAAGCCCGCGAAGGCCGCGATCGGGTGATTGCCCGGCTGCTGGACCTCATTGCGCGCGTCGTGCCGCACGATGCAGCCTCGCTTGAAGGCATCGGCATCTCCGTCCCCGGCCCGATCAACCCCCACGAAGGGACGGTCGTCAAGCCGCCCAACCTCCCCGGCTGGCACCATGTGCCCATCCGCAAGCTGATTCAGGAGCGCTTCGGCTGCCCCACCCATCTGGGTAACGATGCCAACGTCGCCGCGCTGGCCGAGGCGACGCGCGGCGCAGCCAAAGGTTACCGCTACGTGCTCTACCTGACCGTGAGCACAGGGATCGGCTCCGGCATCATAGACGACGGCCATCTGCTGGTCGGCGCGCAGGGCCTGGGGGCCGAAGCCGGACATATGCTCATGGTGGTGAACGGTGAAGTGCTGGACATCGAGCAAGTGGCGTCTGGCACGGCCATCGCCCGCCAGGCGGTCGCGCGCCTGCGCGCCGGCGAACCGACAGCCATCCGCGCCACAGTGGGCGACGACCTGGATAGCGTGACCGCCCGGATCGTCGGCCAGGCCGCCGCCAAAGGCGACCCGCTGGCCCTGGAATTGATCGAGCGGGCGGGCTTCATGGTCGGCCTGGCCGTAACCAGCCTGTTGCACGTGTTCAATCCGCAGATTGTGGTCATTGGCGGTGGGGTGAGCAACGCCGGTGAGCTGCTCTTCGCACCATTGCGCAAGGCTGTGGCCGAGCACGTGCTCGACCCGGCCTACTACGAAAAAGTGCCCATCGTTCAGGCGGCCCTGGGCGACAACGTCGCCCTGATCGGCGCGGGGGCGTTGGTGACCACACAGGGCGGGCGTTTCTTATAGAGTCGGGTAGAGCCAGGATGCAGTGCGCTCAGGGCTAGTGAGAATGCTGTCTGGAAAGAACAGAGTATGACGACAGGCCAAGCTACCATTCTCATCATTGATGACGACTACAAGTTGGCTGAGATGATCGCCACCATGCTCCGCGCCAACCACTACACCGCCTTCACCGCTTACGACGGACAGGAAGGGCTGCGCAAGCTCTACGAGCATCGCCCCGATTTGATCATCCTGGACATCAACATGCCGCTGATGGATGGCTGGGTCGTCTGCCAGCGTGTGCGCGAGATCAGCAATGTGCCCATCCTGATGCTGACCGCCCAATCTGCCCCGGAAGAGATCGTCAAAGGGCTGGAGATGGGCGCGGATGACTACATCCTCAAACCCGCCGACCTGGCCATCCTGCTGGCGCGCGTGCGGGCCAACCTGCGCCGGGCAGCCAGCGAGCCAACCACCTTCGACCACGACATCGCCTACAGCGACGATTACCTGACCATCAATGTCCAGGAGCGCCGCGTGACGGCCAACGGCCAGCCGGTCAAGCTGACACCGACCGAGTTCAACCTGCTGATCCAGCTTGTGGACAACGCGCCGCGCATCGTGCCCTACCGCGACCTGCTTGAGCAGGTGTGGGGCTTCGAGTACATTGACGACATAGACTACCTGCGCGTCTATATCTGGCACCTGCGCCGCAAGCTGGAGCCAGACCCCAAAGAGCCGAGGTACATCATCAACGAACTGGGCATTGGCTATCGCTTCGAGGCCCACCCCTGACCGCCACGCTCTTCGCCCCCGCCGCTGTCTTTCTTGCCGCCGAAGTGGTGCCAAAAGGCACCTTGCGGAGTCCCCGCTGGAAAGCGATAATCACTGGCAGCGCCTTCAAGCGGCGCTGCCCGGTAGCTGGCTAGGTGCTCTGCGGCCTACCACCGGCCAGGACACAGTGTCCAGGAACGCTCGCGCCGATGGTGGGGTTTGCGGGCGTTGTTGTCAAGAGTCTCTTTGTCTCAGGAGTGTGGTAATGGCTACTTTGAATCGGGTCTTGCCCGGCCCTATAGCAAAGGCGCTCATCGAGCGCGACGCAGCCGTCGTATCGCCGTCGTACACGCGCGGCTACCCGTTCGTGATCGCGCGCGGTGAAGGCTCGTGGGTCTGGGATGTGGATGGAGAGCGTTACATTGACTTCACGACCGGCATCGCCGTGACCGCCACCGGTCACGCTCACCCGGCGGTGGTCAAGGCTATCCAGGAACAGGCTGAGAAATTCATCCATATGTCAGGCACAGATTTCTATTACCTGCCGCAGATTGAGCTGGCTGAACGGCTGGCGTCCATCGCGCCCTTCGACGACGACGCGATGGTCTTCTTCGGCAACAGCGGCGCGGAAGCCGTCGAAGCGGCGATCAAGCTGGCCCGCTTCTACACCGGACGCCAGTTGTTTATCGGCTTCCTGCGTAGTTTTCACGGACGCACGTTAGGAGCACTGAGCTTCACCTCCAGCAAGTACGTGCAGCGCCAGGGATTCTCGCCGTTGGTGTCGGGCGTCACGCATGTGCCCTACCCCGATCCCTACCATCCGCTGCTGCGCGATGACGGCTTCGCCAACCAGGGCGAGGCGGTGCTCGATTATCTTGAGAATACGATCTTCAAGACGCTCGTCCCGCCCGACGAAGTGGCGGGCATCCTGCTGGAGCCAATCCAGGGCGAAGGCGGCTACGTCGTGCCGCCCGACGGCTTCTTGCAAGGCGTGCGCGAGCTGTGCGACCGCTATGGCATCCTCCTCATCGTGGATGAGGTGCAGACGGGCATGGGCCGTACCGGAAAGTGGTGGGGCGTGAATCACTGGCATGTGCAGCCGGACGTGGTCTGCTCGGCGAAGGGGATCGCCAGCGGCATGCCACTCAGCGCCACCATCGCCCGCAAGGAGATCATGAGCGAATGGGCACCCGGCGCGCACGCCAGCACTTTCGGCGGCAACCCGGTGAGCTGCGCGGCGGCCATCGCCACCTTTGACCTGTTGCAGAACGGCCTGATTGACAACGCGGCGCGCATGGGCGCTTACCTGGAAGGCAAGCTGTGCGACATCGCCTCGCGGCACCCCAGCATTGGCGATGTGCGCGGGCGCGGCCTGATGATGGGCGTCGAGTTCGTGCGCGACCGCGCCACGCACAAGCGGGCGCCGGATATTCGCGATGCGGTGGTCAACCACGCCTTTGAGGACAGATTGCTGCTGCTCGGTTGCGGCCCCAATACCATCCGCGTCATCCCGGCGCTCACCGTCGAGCCACAGATCATTGACGAAGCGATGGTCATCTTCGAGCGCGCCATTGCCCGCGCCGAAGAAGACCTGTTATAGCGGGTGCGTGCAGAGATCGCCCGGTGAATCGCTTGACGCCGGGCGGGGATGGGGTCACGTAGAGGCGTATTGACGCAATTTAGAGGCCATTTGAGAAGTTGTTCCTCTCACCCCAAACCCCTCCCCCACAAGGAGGGAAGGGCCTGGAACGCGCGCTTTTCTCCCT
>JAGPFT010000573.1 GCA_018056405.1 Anaerolineae bacterium | reverse complement strand
GTCTATGCGCTTGATCATGCGTCCCCCCCGCTTCTGCGCCCAGGCCGCGCTACGAGGCCGGTTGCCATGTGCGGATTAGCTCCTGCCAGCGCCGCCAGACCTCGGTACGGCCCTCCAGGTCCACTTCGTCCTGGAAGAGCGTGCCGCCTGCTTGCAAGAAGCAGCCGTAGTCGTTGGCGAGCACGGTGGTGATGCGCTCTTTGGCGGCGAAAGCGGCCACTGCCTCCAACCAGGTTGCGTCCAGGTCCATGCTGCGCTGCGGAGCCAGGCAATAGCCATACCACGTCTCCAGCAGCCACAGCTCCTTGCCATGATCGGCGGGATGCCCGCGCTCGGCCAGAATCTCCTCCAGCACGTCGAAGGCTCCCGGCTGGAAGATGCGCACGCCAACGAAGTCCACTGACTCCAGGGCCAGCACCTGCTCGTAGAAGTCCAGGTCAAAGTCGTCAGAGATGGCAATCGTCACGCCGACCAGTGTCTCCGGGCTTTCTTCGCGCACTGCCGCCGCGAGCCGCTCCGTCTGGGCTACCCACTGCCCGATCTCGTCCACGTCTTCCTGCTTGGCGATGCCGCTGTACTGGGCGTACTGGGCTGGCTCAGTGACGACTTCATAGGCCAGCGGTTGCAGCGTGCGCGCGTAGTGGCGCACGCGCTCTTCTTGTATCTGGGTGAACTCCTCCCACGTGATCTTTTCTTCGTCGTCGGCCTTCATCAGCAGGTAAGGGGTGTATTGCGCGTCGGACACGATCAGGCCCACCCCTAACTCGTTGATCGCTTCCAGGTAGGCTGTCTCGTCTTCGCGCTGCCGGCTGATGCGCGCGGCGATCTTCGCCTGCTCCTCGGCAGGGTCTTTGTCTTCATCTGCTTTGAACAGGCGCGGCTGCTCGGCTTCCAGGAACATGTCGCCGCTGGCCGTGAGTCGCAGCACGTCAGCGCCCGCCTCTACCGCCGCGTTCAACTCGGCCAGGCGCACATCGAGCCGGTCATCGTCATCCTCGTTTACCGTGACGAAGCTGTAGCCCAGCGTGATATTGGCCGTAGACCCCATGCGCAGCGAGTCGGTGGCGGCCTGCGCTGTCCAGTCTTCGAGGTGCTCGTCCAGCCAGGCCGCGCGCTGTGCCTGTTGGGTGAAGTGGAAGACCAGTGCGCCCGCAACAAGCACGCCGGCCACCAGCGCCCAGGCGATGGCGCTGCGCACCGTAGACGGGTTGAGCCGCGGCCAGTAGATCAGGGTCAGCACGTCCGAGACCAGGGCCGCGATCAAGACCAGGATCACCAGCAACGCGATCATGCCAACCATCATGCCCAGCCCCCCCAGGGGGGCCAGCGCCCCGGCTGCGGGCACGAACGAGTACCAGAAATAGGCAACAACGGCCAGCCCGGTGATGACCACAATGGACATCACCAGCGGCACCCGCCGCCCGCGCCAGACGCCTAGCGTCCCGCCGACGAGCAGCAATCCTCCGACCAGCAGTAGCCCCGGCCCCCACAAATGATAGCCGAACCATAGCGCCGCCAGGACCATGACAATCGCCGTCAGCGTCAGCAGCACACCGCCGCAGCCCTGGGCAACGCCCCCAATACGGCTGGAGAAAGGGGGCGGCGGGGTGAACTTGCGCGCCTTGCCGTCAAGCTCCTCGACGGCATGCATCCGCGGGATGTCGCGCATAGCCTCTACAACTCGATCCTGTCCGGCGCCCACTGATTCGCCAGCGGTGTCGCGTGGAAATTCCTCGTTCTGCATGGACGACTCCTCAAAGTTAGATGGCATGCCCCAGGTTGGACAGATCGTCGCGGCTCAGCGCAGCCCCAATTCGATACGGGCGATCACCATCCGCTGAATCTCGCTGGTGCCCTCGTAGATTTCGGTGATCTTGGCGTCGCGGAAGTAGCGCTCCAGGGACAGTTCTCTACTATACCCCATTCCACCATGAATCTGCACAGCCTGATGGGCCGCGAACATGGCTGTTTCGCTGGCGAACAGCTTGGCCATGCTCGCTTCGAGGGTGTAGCGCTGGCCGGTCTCGGCGCTGCGCATCTTGGCCAGGGCCGCGTTGAACGTCAGGAGCCGCGCGGCTTCCAGCCGCGTCTTCATGTCGGCGATCTTCTGCTGGATCATCTGAAACTGGCTGATCTTCTGGCCGAACGCCTCGCGCTCGCGGGCATAGGCCAGCGACGCCTCATAGGCCGCCTCGGCGATGCCCACTGCCTGGGCCGCGATGCCGATTCGCCCCGTGTCGAGCGCGGTCATGGCGATCTTGAAGCCCATCCCTGGCTCGCCCAGCACATTCTCAACGGGGCAGGCGTACCCGTCAAAGACCAGTTCGCATGTAGCGCTGGCGCGAATGCCCAGCTTCGGCTCGGTCTTGCCGCGCTCCAGGCCGGGCCGCTTCTCCTCCACGATGAAGGCGGTAATGCCGCGATGCCCCGCCGCCGGTTCGGTCAGGGCGAAGACCAGCACTATCTCGGCGACCGGTCCGCTGGTCTACCCTGCCGAGGCCTTCGTCCGTCAGG
>JAGPFT010000572.1 GCA_018056405.1 Anaerolineae bacterium | reverse complement strand
GGAGGGACTACAGGGTGGGGTCAGGACACTGCCCATGCGCCGTGCCCTGCACGCTCGGCGTAGCGTGCGGAGTTCATAACACGCTCTAGCGAGCCGCCAGCCTCACCCCCAGCCTCACTGCGCTCGGCTTGCCCCCTCTCCACGTCGTGGAGAGGGGGCGGCGAGGTGCGTCAGCACCGAGCGGGGGTGAGGCTAAGCTACGCGCACGTTTGGTGCATTTGCCCTGGCACTTCATTGCCCGTCTGGTCGAAACGTACATGGGACAATCCCCCAGAATGCGGTAGGATGGGGCGCGTTCGCTCGCGGCGTCTGCCAGATGTTTCTCCTGGCCCGGCACCGCTTGTTCATCTGTTGGAGCAAGAGCCACGATGAGTTTCAATCTCGATCTCGACGATCATGCCCGTTTTGCCGCGCTGGACCGCGAGCACATGCTGGCGCACATTGACGCCTTTCCTGACCAACTCGCAGCAGCCTGGGCCGCCGCCCAGACCCTGCCGCTGCCCGACACGCACCGCCACCCACGCCAGATCGTGCTGGCGGGCATGGGCGGCTCGGCTATCGGCGGCGACCTGACCGGTGCGCTGATCGCCTCCTCGTCCTCGGCCTCCTGGGCCGTTGTGCGCGGCTACGACCTGCCCGCCTACGTCCAGGGGCCGGAGACGCTGCTCATCGCCAGCAGCTTTTCCGGCAACACCGAAGAGACGCTGGCCGCCGCCGAGCAAGCCCTGGGACGGGGCGCACGCTTGCTGGCCGTCACCGCCGGCGGGCAGCTTGCCGCCCATGCCGCCGCGCACGGTTATCCGCTGTGGCGTATCGCCTATTCCAGCCAGCCGCGCGCCGCGCTCGGCTGGAGTTGGGGGCTGCTGCTGGGGCTGGTTCACCGGCTGGGCCTGATCGCCACGCTGGAAGCCGACGTGCAGGAGGCCATCGCCGTGCTGCGCGAACACGTTGCGCGCTACACCGCCAGCAGCTCCATCCCGCAGAACCCGGCCAAGCGCGGCGCTGGCCAGTTGATCGGGCGCATCCCGGTCTTCTTCGGCGGCGGGCTGTTCGAACCGGTCGCGCGGCGCTGGAAGTGCCAGATGAACGAGAACGCCAAGGCGTGGGCCGAGTTCGAGGCTATGCCGGAAGCTAACCATAACACCATCGCCGGCATCGGCTTCCCGGCAGAGCACGTGGTAGACATCGCGGCCATCTTCATCGTCTCGCGGCAGTACGATCACCCGCGCGTCGCGTTGCGCCACGAGCTTACGGCCCAGCTTTGCCTGCAAAACGGCATCATGACCGACACATTTCGCCCCCAGGGGCAAAGCGCGCTGGCCCAGATGTGCCAGGCCATTCAGTACGGCGATTACGTGAGCTACTACGCGGCGATGGCCTACGAGGCCGACCCGACGGAGATCGCGCCAATCATGGAACTCAAGGACTTGCTCGCCGCGCGAACGTGAGGGAGAAGTCCGCTCAAGATCGCAGCAAACAGTTGTGAGTCATGAGTCGGGAGTCATGAGTACGATAGTGTTCTCACGACTCCTGACTCTTGACTCATAGCTCCGACTTGCCAGACATATCAGACACCCAAAGCATACAAGGAGCATACAAGGAGGAATGCCCCCATGTCTCCGCGAAATCCACAGCACGTCCGCCTGTTCATCCCCGGCCCGGTCGAAGTCCGTGAAGAAATCCTGGACGCCCAGGCCGGCTGGATGATCGGGCACCGTTCGGGCGAGTTTGCGGCGCTTTACGCGCGGATGCAGCCCAAGCTCCAGCAGACGTTCTTCACCCGGCACCCGGTCTACCTCTACACCTCGTCGGGCACAGGCGTGTGGGAATCCGCTTCGCGCTGCGCCGTGCGTGACGAGGCGCGCGTGCTGCACCTGACCTGCGGGGCCTTCAGCGAACGCTGGGCCGAGGTCAGCCAGCTTAACGGCAAACAGGTAGACGTGATCGCCGTTGAGTGGGGCCAGGCGGTCAAGCCGGAGCAGCTTGCCGACGCCCTGCGCGCCCAGGCGTATGACGCGGTGGCCTGTGTGATGAACGAGACGAGCACCGGCGTGCGCAACCCGGTCGAGGGCTACGCCGAGGTGCTGCGCGACTACCCGGACACGCTCTTCCTGGTGGACGCGGTGAGCATCTACGCCGGGGCAAAGGTGGATGTGGACGGCTGGGGCATTGACGTGTGCCTGACCAGCACGCAGAAGGCGTTCGCCCTGCCGCCGGGCATGGCTTTCGCCGCCGTGTCGCCCGCTGTGCTGGAGCGGGCGCGCCAGGTCCCGAATCGCGGCTACTACTTCGACGTGCTGGAGATTGACCGGCACCATCAGAAGAACAACACGCCGGCCACACCGCCCATCGCGCTGATGTACGCCGCCGACCGGCAACTTGACGACATGCTGGCCGAAGGGCTGGAGGCGCGCTTCGCCCGTCACGAGCGCATGGCCGCCATGACTCGCGCCTGGGCGCGCGGGGCTGGATTCGCCCTGTTTTCGGAGGAGGGCTACCACTCGCCGACGGTGAGC
>JAGPFT010000050.1 GCA_018056405.1 Anaerolineae bacterium | reverse complement strand
CTCTAGCTCGGCTGGAGAGGGGGATTGAGGGGGAGAGGCCTGTAGGGGCGTATTGCGATACGCCCCTACGGAGATCAGACTTCCGAAGTCTTCGGAGACTTCGGAAGTCTTAGTGCGGCAGAAGGCCCCTCCCCCTGGCCCCCTCCCCGGCAGAGCCAGAGAGGGGGAAAAACGCCACGTGCGGCGAGCCAAGTCCCCCTCTCTAGCTCGGCTGGAGAGGGGGATTGAGGGGGAGAGGCCTGTAGGGGCGGGTTAGCCAACCCGCCCCTGCAAACGGTTCAGGAGCGGACAGCAACGTGAGAAGCATTGAGAGGGCGACCGATCAACCTCACCCCTGGCCTCGCGGCGCTCGGCCTGCTCCCTCTCCATGTTGGAGAGGGGGCGGCGCAGGGGTGAGGTAAACCGGGGCGCTGCTCTGCTGTGCCCGTCTCGCTCGGCGTCAAGCGGATCACTGACAACCTTTGCCCGCACCCGCCTGCAACCGATTCTTTCTGTGCGAACCATCTTCGGTTATTCTATACCCGTTTCGGACTATAGACGGTGAACCAGAAGAGCGCGCATGGAGCTTGCAGCCGAATATATCCTGGTATCTGTGGCTTTTGTGCTGCTGGTGAGCATCCTGGCCAGCAAAGTCTCTGCCCGCCTGGGCGTCCCGGCGCTGCTGCTCTTCCTGGTGATCGGGATGCTGATGGGTTCCGAAGGCCCCGGCGGAGTCTATTTCGACGATCCCTGGCTCGCCCAGTTCCTGGGTGTGACATCGCTGGCGTTCATCCTTTTTTCCGGCGGCCTGGAGACTGACCTGGACGAGATTCGCCCGGTCATGATCATGGGAATGGTGCTGGCGACAGCAGGCGTGCTCGTCAGCGCCCTGCTGGTCGCCGCGTTCACGCTGCTGGTGCTCGATTTTTCGCTGAAGGAAGCCCTGCTGCTCGGCGCTATCGTCTCTTCCACCGACGCGGCGGCGGTGTTCGCCGTGCTGCGCAGCAAGGGCGTCGGGCTGCGCGGCACCCTGCGCCCGCTGCTGGAGTTTGAATCCGGCAGCAACGATCCGATGGCCGTCTTCCTCACCCTGGGCATGATCCGCCTGGTGCAAGACCCCGCAGCCTCGGTGCCGGACCTGGTGCTGATGTTCGTGCAGCAGATGGTGCTGGGCGTGATCTTCGGGATTGGCATTGGGCGCGGCATGACCTACGTGCTCAATCGAATCTCTCTGGAGTACGACGGGCTGTATTCGGTGACCATGATAGCCCTGGTGCTGCTGACCTATGGCGCGACGACGGCCCTGGGGGGCAATGGCTTTCTGGCCGTGTACCTGGCCGGCGTGGTGGCTGGCAATCGCATCTTCATTCACAAGCGCAGCCTGACGGAGTTTCACGCCGGGCTGGCCTGGCTGATGCAGATCGTCATGTTTCTCACCCTCGGCCTGTTTGTGTTCCCTTCAGAGCTGGTACCCATCGCCCCGCAGGCCCTGCTGATCTCTGCCGCGCTGATCCTGGTCGCGCGACCGCTGGCCGTCTTTCTGACGCTGGCCTGGACCAGGAAATTGAGTGTGAACGAAAAAGCTTTCGTCTCATGGGTGGGGCTGCGCGGTGCTGCGCCGATTGTCCTGGCGACGTTCCCGTTGCTGGCGGGCGTCCAGGAGTCGCGCGAGATCTTCAACCTGGTGTTCTTCATCGTCCTCACCTCGGTGCTGGCCCAGGGGACGACGCTGCCTTACATGGCCCGCCTCTTGCGCGTTGATGCTCCGATTGTCAGCAAGCCGCCGTACCCCATCACCTTTGTCCCCACTGTCCCTATCCAGAGCGAGTTGCTGGAACTGACGATCCAGCCAGGATCGAAGGCCGCGCACAAGCGCATTCTTGACCTGGAAGACTTGCCAGAGAACGCTCTGATCGTCCTGATCCGGCGCGGTGCTGAGTTCGTCGTGCCGCGCGGGAGCACAATGCTCGAAGAAGGCGACAACCTGCTGGTTCTGGCCGAGCCGGCTGACCTGAGCAGGCTCCAGGCACTGATGAGCGCCGTTTCGGGGTAGTGTCCGCCTCCTCGAAGGCTGTGCCAAGCTGCGCCAGCGCCCGGCGTCGTTCCTGCCCGCCGGGGGTGTGTGCAAAGGTGGTCAGTGATACGTGGGATGCTGGCAGTAGCCTCACCCCCAGCCTCGCTGCGCTCGGTTTGCCCCCTCTCCACGTCGTGGCTGAGGGGGCGGCGAGGCGCACCAGCGCTGAGCAGGGGTGAGGCTGAGGAGCGCGACCCTGTTGCCTGACAGGTTTTGCACGCACCCCCGCCGTTCCCACATTGCCAAACACTGCCCGGTACGGTACTATCCCGCCCGTCATGGGTGTATTGGTAGCTGTAGGGCGGATGCTGGGGGGACGAGGAGTGTCGGGAAATGGCGAGCACGCCACGTAACCCCACCCCCGATCGAGGGCGCCGCATCCTGAGCGGCGCTATGCTGAGCGGGGCGCTAGTCCTGGTAGCGCTGGCCGGAGCGGTGATCTTCTGGCCGCGCGACTCGCGCGATGCCGTGCCCGCGCCGCCCGCTCAGACAGTGCCCCCGCCACTGGGCATCGCCGCAGTGGACTATCCCACGCCGATCCCCACGCTGCCGCCGACGCCGACACTGCCGCCTGTGGACTGGGTGCGCCCCACCGCCGACCCGCAGGCCATTGTCGCCGCGCTCGATGTGCCGGTGGAGAGCGCCCTGGCCGAAGGGGTCATCGCCCGCGAAATCAATCCGCTGACCATCATTCCCCAACGCTCGCGCAGCACCGTGATCACCTACACGGTGAAGAGAAACGACAATCTGCGTAGCATTGCCGAGCGTTTCGGGCTGTCCGAGAACACGATCATCTGGTCGAACGACCGCTTCTATGTCAACGCCATGCGCATCGGGCTGGAACTGAACATCCTGCCTGTGGACGGCGTGTATCACCACGTCCAGCAGCCGCAATCTATCGCCGACATCGCTGCCGAATACGCCGTAGACCCCTACGCGATCATCGACTCCGAGTACAACACGCTGTTCGGCGCTGTGCCGCAGACGATCCTGCCGGAAGGTCTGTGGGTCGTCGTGCCCGGCGGCACCGGCTCCACCGAACCGATCTACTGGGACCCTGGCATTGTCATGACCACCACAACCAGCGACGGCAGCAACCCGGTGGGCACGGGCGTGAACGCTGGCACCGACGTGGCTTCCTTTGCGGTGGGCGATCCAGGCTCGTGTGGCAGGCAGGTCGTATCGGGCGGCTCCCCACCGGTTGGCGCACCGATCTGGGCGCGCTACGAGATCACGCAGGACTTCTCCTGGAATCACGGCGGGATTGACCTGGCCGTGCCGCCTGGCACGCCCGTTTACGCGGCGGGCGGGGGCATGGTCATCTTCAGCGGGTGGAGCACGTGGGGCTACGGCTACACGGTTGTGATCGCGCACGGCGGCACGCTGAGCATCTACGGCCACCTCAACGGGGCGTTTGTGGGCTGCGGGCAGGTCGTCAGCGCGGGGCAGAACATCGCCGTCACCGGCAGCAGCGGGCGTTCGAGCGGGCCGCACCTGCACTTCGAGATTCGCGGTTCTGGCGGCGCACCGGTCAACCCCTGGAACTACCAGAGCTTCTAGCCGGGGCGTATGGCGATACGCCCCTACAGCATACGTCCGTCTCCTGCTCGTTCCTCAGCAACCGCCCGCCGCTTCGGTGACGACGATGTAGCCCTGGATGGTTTCGGCGACCATCTGCTCGCCTATCGTCGCCGTGACGTTGACGTAGATCGTATGCAGGCCGGGGGACAGGCCGGTCGTGTCGGCATAGACCCGCACGCGGTCGCCGTTGGTCACATGCGGCGGATAGACTTCGAGCGCCGGGCCGTCCGGCGGGCTGACCCCTTCCACCTGCGCGCTGAACGAGCCGGGGTAGCCGCTGTTGATCACCTCGAACTCGCCCACCAGCGCGGAGCCGGGGCAGTACAGGCTCGTCTCGACGGTCATGTCGCGCGCGTAGATGGTCAGGCGCGGCAGGTAATCGCTGGTGCGGCGCGGCATGGACGCCACGCGCTGGAAGACCGGCAACGGCGATCCATCGGCGCGCAGCAGGCCGAACCAGCGCATGTGGCTGCACAGGGGGGTGATGTCTGTCGGGTAGAGCGCCCAGTTGAGGTTCCACAGGAACATCGGCCCGGCCCAGGGCCAGTAACGGTCGGCCCAGTCGAAGGCGCGCACCGTGTAGTCGGCCTGCGTCTGGGCAGAGACGCGCAGCCAGGCGAATCCGGCGAAGTTCGGGTCGCTGTCGGAGCAGGTCACGCCGTCCTCAGCCGGGTCGCGCAGCCAGCCGAATTCGGTCATCCAGATTTGCTTGTCGTAGATGCCGCGCTCCTCGAACAGGGCGCGGATTAGCTCGACACGGCGGAAAGTGAGCGTGTTGTAGCTCGGCTCGGTCTCTGGCGGTTGGTTGTAACCATAGGGGTGGTAGCCGAAGGCGTCGAACCACTGCGCCGCGCCGTTGTCGAGCATTTCGGCGGCGTAGTCAATGTCGCTGATTGCGCCCCGGTCGCCGGTGGTGATGGTGGGGGCCAGCCCGCCCGACACGACGATGATCTGCGGCGCGACAGCCTTGATCTGCGTATAGGCCACGCGCAACATCTGCGTGTATTCCCAGGCGTTGGGACCGTGCGGCCATTCGCGGGCCAGGTTCGGCTCGTTGTGCACTTCGATAGCGTCCACGCCCAGCGCGGCCAGTTCTGCCGCGCGCTGGCGCACGCTGAGGCGGAAGGCTTCCCAGTTGGACGGCCAGGGCAGGTCCATGCGGAAGAGGATGCGCTTGTGGCTGAAGGCGGCGACCTGCCCCGTCTCGTAGACCTTCACCCAGTCCATGCGCAGTTGATCCACCAGGGCGGGGTTGGCGCTGGTGTGCGGGCCGATGTGAATGCCATAGCCGAGGTGCGGCGGCGGCAGGGTGGTGCGGCTCTGCGCGGCGACTCTTGGCGAGGCGATTCCAAGTACAAACGCTGTCAGAAGGTTTGTGATTAAGCAGAAAAGCACAAAGTATCTGTGGAAGCGTGCCCAAACAGCAGTCGGACAATCCATCACTTGAACTCTGGAATATCAGACGGCAGCCCGACGCGCATAAAGAAACGTGCAAAACTTTGCGAAAGGTGTTCCTTGTAAGGGGATGATAATCTGAGGCGGTGCCTTTGCTCTCTTGCCAATCTTCGGGTTAGCTCAATGGGCAAGCAAAATGGTATGGCGAACTCCACTACCATAAACTCACATTGGTGTCCCTCGAGAAAACACCTATTCAGCAAGTGGTAACGAAGAATACGCCCCTGCCTGAGAGCATTTCGTCTTTCTTTACTTGAGAATTCAGGCCTTTCTTCAAGCCAGTACAAGGGACAAAAAGTCACAAAATCGAGCTTTCCGGGCTGCTGTAGGTCACAGGTTTGACTGATTACAACAGCATCCACAGAATGAATAGGGATTTGCTTGATTTCTGTTTCTTCGTCTTGAGGCCATGGGAAATCCGCAGGAAGTTCTACCAAGGGGACGTCAAAGAAGATATCCCCTTGTTCCAACATCTCTCCCTGGGTCAATGTATACCACGAACTCTCACTGGCCATTACGTCAATCCAACTCGTATTCCTCAATATCAAGGCTCTTGGGTTGGTATCGGCCAATGTAACGCATCCGTGCAGTGATTCTGACGGTCTTCCTGGGCCGGAATGGAACAGAAAAATCCTCTTCCCATTCCAATTCTTCCATACTGCTGGGGCCTGGCCAATAGGTTGATGACGCTTGTGAAGGAGGCGTTGCGAGGGGAGCCTTGATCCAGGTTGAGGAGTTGTTCACCTCCCATACTAACTCCCCAATGGATGAGGATAGTGCCGTACCAGTTGGTACTTCAGACGAATGCCTCATGAAGGGCAGACCTTCAGACACCTGACAGTTAACCGTCGCCCCAGGGTAGAAGTTGGCTACGATCATCCCTCACCTCCCTGATATCTGCTCAAGAGTCTGCCCTCCACCACACAAAGAAACCAATCTTCTACGACTGCGTGAGCCTCGTCTAGCCAATGAATGATCATGGTGAAATCTTCTCGGTTACTCGCAGGCATTTGAGCGCCTGTTGATTCAACGACTTGCTCCCAAATGACCGTCCTATTCCCTTGAGGGTTTTTCCCCGTTGCGAACCTCAGAATCCCTGTGCCTGATGGTTTGCTTAATTCGTATTGGGCAGACCAACTGACTTGCCTGACTCTCTGGCGTAGCTCCAGAAATCGCTTCTCAACCGGGGTTTGAAATTCCGTATTGAGATGGGTGCGCAAGAACGAGACAAGATCATCTTTTTCGTAATCGAAAGGTTCAGCATTAATATATCGTAGCATCAAACTTGAGAACTGCATCTCGTATCCATCATAGGCGCTTACTAAAGCGGGGAACAGCCTCCTGGCATGACTCAGGAAAGACTCCCAATCGTAGGGTTCGGTGAAGTTCAGTGTGGCTACTCCAGGGCCAATCTGCACAAGTGGCCATTGGTCTTGTGCCACCCGATATCTATATTTTGCCAGGTGTGCTGTTAGCTCATCAGGGACCTGGAGGGCAGGTAGTGGTTCGATAAACGGAAATTCTGATTTGACCTGTTCGTAGAAGCGCACGTGAGCAACACTAAATCCGGGGTCCCTGAACACGCCTGGGGCAATTTCATCAAGTTCCCACCTAACCTCAAGCAGAGCTTCGACCAAAGGGGGATGCTGTAACTTTCTCCGCTCAGCCATCTTTGTCTCCCAATCAGGGATGCTTCCCAAAGAATACAACACTCCTGCACCTCGTCGCAACCGCTTACCTCACTCCAGGCTACCCCTCACCCTGCCCGGTGCACATGCGCTGCGGCACAGGCGGCGCACCTGCCCTCACGTCCGGGGGCGCAGCGTCACCTCCCGCTGCACGGGCACGCCGGGGAACAGCGCGTCGGCCTCGCCCGGCAGGTAGCGGCGCACCATGTCCATCGTCAGGGCGTTGGCCGCGCAGACCTCGCCGTATAGCCCGGCGCTGCGGCGCGGCGTGCGGACTTGCGCCTGCGGGTCGCAGGCGAATAGCCCACAGCGGAAGCGCGGATCGTAGCCATCCGCCCACTCGAAGCCGTCTACCAGCGTGCGGTAGAAGTAGCCCTTGACCGGATAGTTGTAGTTGAGCGCCTGCCACACGCTGCGCAGCCCGCGCACCAGGATCAGCGGGCGCAGCACGTCGTCCGCGTCGGGGACGCCGTGCTCGGTGACGTAGATCGGCTTGCCCGTGCGCTCGGCCAGCCAGCGAATCTGCTCGAGCAGCCCTTCCGGCCAGATTTCACCGCCCCCCTCTGGCTCCAGCAGTCCGCCTCTGGGCGGCCTGTGCTCAATGAACATCTGGCCCGGCTTGAGCAGATTGAATCCGGCCACGAAGCGCGGGCCGGCGTTCAGGCCGATCCAGTCGAGCGTGTCGCGCGCTTCGGGCACGGCGACCGTCCGCCGGGGGAAGCGTAGCTCGCCGGTCAGCAGGGCCTCGATGAAAGCGCGGTTGAACAGGTGGCGGAGCCGGTTGCGGGCCGGCGTGTGCAGCCAGGAGGGGCGGTGCGCTTGCAGGCTGATCTGACGCGCCGCCAGGCCGATCTGCGCGGCGGGCTGGGCTGCTTTGATGGCGGCGTAAGCGGCGGCGTGCCCGCGCAGCAGCCCCTCAGCAACGCGCAGCGCACGGCCCAGGCTCCGCTCGCCGGGCGGGAAACGCCCCAGCAAGTAGCCCTGCAAGGCATAGTCCAGCGGCGCGTTGAGGGTGCACCACATGGTCACGCCGCCGCCCAGTTCTTCGGCGACGATCTGCGCGAAGCGGGCGAAGCGATGCGCCGTCTCCGGGTTGAGCCAGCCGCCCTGCTCGGCGATCCACAGCGGGTCGGTGAAGTGGTGCAGCGTGAGCAGCGGCTCCATGTGCCGGGCGCGCAGCGCGGCGATCATGTCTGCGTAGTGAGCGATGGCCGCCCCGTCGAACTTGCCGCGCTCCGGCTCGATGCGGCTCCATTCGACCGAGAAGCGGTGCGCGTTATGGCCCAGGGCAGCAGCGCGGTCGAAGTCCTCCGCGTAGCGCCCGTCCCACCAGTCGCAGGCCAGGCCCGCCCGCTGATTCTGGTGGATGCGGCCCGGCCTCTGCTCCCAGGCGGCCCAGGTGTTGGGGGCGCTGCCGCCCTCGACCTGGTGGGCGGCGGTCGTCGCGCCCCACAGGAAGCCAGCCGGGAAAGTGAGAGTGAAGTCAACCATTGGGAGTTGGTGGTTGTTGGTTCCTGGTGATTGGTTGTCGGTTTCTGGTAGTCGGTTGTCGGTGAGGGGTGCGTGCAAAACCTGTCAGGCAGTGTAGTCGCACTGCTTAGCCTCACCCCCGGCCTCGCTGCGCTCGGCTTGCCCCCTCTCCACGATGTGGAGAGGGGGCGGCGAGGCGCATCAGCGCCGAGCGGGGGTGAGGCTACTGCCAGTGTCACACGTGTTCTGACAACCTTTGCTCACACCTGTCGGTGATCAGCTATCAGTCCTCAGTGATCGGTGATCGGCTAGTGGGGGCCGGCAGTGAAGTCGCCCGGACGAATCCGGTTGCACTGACTACTGAAAACCGGGAACTGAGCACTGACCCCCAATCCCCAATCACCAGAAACCAATAACCGATCACTGCCCACTATACACCACGTCCGCGTAAACCTGGCGCACGCCGGTGTCCACATAACCGAGCGACTCGGCGATGCGCCGCGACGGGCCGTTGCCGTCCTCGACCAGGTAGAGCGGGATGCGCCCGCTCTGCAAGACCGCCTGCGTCACGCCCGCCGCCACGCTCGTGCCCAATCCCCGCTCGCGCAGCGCCGGATCGGTGTGCACGAAAATCTCGGCGAAGGCGGGACTCTGCCAGTTGACGCCGGCTACAGCCTGCGCCCCGCCCGACTCGATTACACAGCGCGGCGTGCCGTCGTGGGCGGTTTCGCTGCGGGCCAGCACGTTGATCACCGGCTGGAAGCGGCGCGGGTCCAGGCGCAGGATGTGCAGAATGCGGTGATTGTCCAGGCGCAGCACGTCGCTGACCAGCGGAAGCTGGTTGACCCGCGCGAACAGGATGTAGGGGCGGCCCGCTTTGAGCGCCTGGCCCAGCAACGCAGCAGCGCAATCGGCATTGGGGCATTGCAGCGTCAGCAGCGGGCGGAACAGGTCAATTCCGGTCTGGCACACCGCCACAAAGCCGGTCACCCGCCCCCTGTCATCCGCCTGCGTGAACAGCGCGGAGCGCGCCGGATCGTGGAACAGCGCGTAGTAAGCGGTCGGGGCGTCCGCCGGGCTGGAATCGTCGAGCAGACGGCGCACCTGCGTGCGCTGCGCGTGAATGGACACGGCCTTATCCGTTGGCGCGTTCACGGGTACAGCCGGTTGAGCATCCGCGCGTAGGGAATCGTCTCGCGGATGTGAGGCAGCCCGCACACCCAGGCGACGGTGCGCTCGACGCCCAGCCCGAAGCCAGCGTGCGGCACGCTGCCATAGCGCCGCAGGTCGAGGTACCAGGCGTAGTTCTCTGGCGAGATGCCGATCTCGTCAATGCGCGCCTTGAGCAGCGCCGCATCGTGGATGCGCTCGCTGCCGCCGGTGATCTCGCCGTACCCTTCGGGGGCCAGCAGGTCTACGCTGCGGCAGACTTCGGGCCTCCCTTCCACCGGCTGCATGTAGAAGGCTTTGGCCGCCGTCGGGTAGTGGTAGACGAACATGGGCCGGTCGAACATCTCGGCGATGGCCGTCTCGTGCGGCGCGCCGAAGTCATCGCCCCAGGTGATGGCCAGCTCCGCCTTGCGCTCCGGGTCGTCCACCGTCGCGGTCAGGGCTTGCAGGCGCTCCACCGCTTCGTCGTAGCTGATGCGCGGGAAGGGCGGCCTGATCGCTTCCAGGCGGCTAATGTCGCGCTCCAGGATGTCCAGTTCCATGCGATGCTTGCCCAGCACCGCGCCCACGATGGCGCTGATGAACTCCTCTTCCATGGCCATCAGGTCTTCCAGCGAGAAGAAGGCCATCTCCGGCTCGACCATCCAGAACTCCATCAGATGGCGGCGCGTCTTGGACTTTTCGGCGCGAAAGGTGGGGCCAAAGCAGTAGACCTTGCCGAAGGAGGCGATGTTGGCTTCGTTGTAAAGCTGGCCGGTCTGGGCCAGGTAGGCCGGCGTGCCGTAGTAGTCAATGGCGAAGAGAGTCGTGGTGTTCTCGCCGGCGGCGGGCGTCAGGATGGGCGTGTCTACCAGGACGTAGCCGTGATCGTCCAGCCAGGTGCGGATCGTGCGGATGATCGTGGCCCGCACGCGCAGGATCGCCCACTGGCGCAGCGAGCGCACCCACAGGTGGCGGTTGTCCATCAGGAACTCGACGCCGTGCTCTTTGGGCTGGATCGGATACTCGTCAGCCATCTGGATCAGCACCAGGCGAGTGATGCCCACCTCGAACTTACCAGGGTAGCCCGGCGCGCGCTCGTCGGCGCGGACGATGCCAGTGACCTCGATGGAGGACTCCTGGGTTAGTTCCTGAGCGAGGGCGAACGTCTCGGCGTCCAGGTCTTTCTTGAAGGCCACGCACTGGACGATGCCCGTGCCATCGCGCACGAGCAGGAATTGCAGGCGGCCTTTGTCGGTGCGGTTGTACAGCCAGCCGCGCAGGGTCACTTCCTGGCCGTCGTACTGGGCAATGTCGCCAATCTGAATGAGCCTCGCCACGAATCACGTCCTCGCTTGTATGCTATAGTCCCTTAAAAGAGGGCAGTTGACGCCCCGCTGACCGACCGTATTCTAGCGCCGGGGCGGGGCGGGGTCAAACGGCGCGGTCGCCCAGGTGCGGGCAAGGGGTGTCAGGGATAGGTGTGACGCTGGCCGTAGCCTCACCCCCAGCCTCGCCCCGCCTGGCTAGGAACCAGATTTTGGAAGTCTTAGTGCGGCGGAAGGCCCCTCCCCCTGGCCCCCTCCCCGGCAGAGCCAGGGAGGGGGATTGAGGGGGAGAGGCCTGTAGGGGCGGGCGCTCGACTTCGGAAGTCTTAGTGCGGCAGAAGGCCCCTCCCCCTGG
>JAGPFT010000049.1 GCA_018056405.1 Anaerolineae bacterium | reverse complement strand
ATTACAATTCCAGGGCATGATCGCAAACGCGCGCCCATCGCTGATCGTGCCCGAATTCGCGCCGGCGCTGCCCGGCTTTCGCGCCGACGAATTCCTTGCCCTGACTGAGACGCTGCTGGCTATTCCCATCGAGCAGGGCCAGGAACGGCTCGACACGGCCCCCTTCCGCCTGGACAGGCCGGAGCCGCGCCCCGAAGCGCCGCTGCCGCCGCTGCCCCCGCGCTGGTACCCGCGCCCCGTCCCGGCAGTCATCGAGGCGGCGCGCGCCCGGCTCAAGCCGCCGCCGCGCCCGCGCGTCTTTGAAGGGCGCGCCAACGAGGTCGCGCGCGTGCTGCGCCCGCTGCTCTCCGGCAGTCCGGTGCAGGTGCGCGGTGAGGCGGGCGCGGGCAAGACCGCCCTGCTGGCGACCATCGCCGTTCACGAGCGCACCCGCCAGCGCTTCCGCCGCATCTGGTGGTTCGATGACCCGGATCGCCTCGACCAGACGCTCGCCCTGGCGCTCAACCTGCCTCACGTGCTCACCGAGCCGGACCCCACCCGTCGCTGGGGGCGGCTGGCTGCTCATCTGGACGAGCACACCCTGCTCATTGTGGACAACCTGACCGATGGCGACCGCCGTCTCGAGGCGCTGCTGGCCCTCACCGAGCACGTGCTGGCCGCCGTCGAGATCGTGCCGCAAGTGCCCGATCCGAACGCGCCCGCGCCAGAGGAGCCGCCCGCTGATCCAGAGGGCGTGATCACGCTGCGCGCCCTGGACGACCTGGCCGCCATTGACGCCCTGGCCCGTCACGCCGCCCTCGAAGACGCGCGGCGGTTGCGCGTCCAGTTGTTGCGGGTGGTGCGCGCGCTGGGCAACCACCCTTACGCACTGATGCTGGCCGGGACGCTGATCCACCGCGACGGGCTGAGCCTCGACGAACTGGAGCGCCTGCTGTCGGTGCACGGTGACGGGCTGGCCGCCGGTGAAGAGGCGCATGAACCGGACGTTCAGGCGTCCGCCGAGGGCGAGGAAACCGCGCCGGGCGCGCCAGAACCGGTCGCCGCCCCTGCGGAGGACGAGAGCGAAGACACACCCGCCGTCAGCCTCAACCGTGCGCTGGATGTTTCGGTTGCCGCCCTGCCGCGCGACTACCGGCGGCTGTTCGAAGCGTTCGCCGCGTTCCCGCCCGCCGGCGCGCCGCTGGACGGGCTGCGCGCAGTCGCGGGGATGAGCAGCGCGCTCAGCGCGCGGCGCGGTATGACCATGCTGGCCGAGTATGGCTTCATCGTGCGCGATCACCGCGATCCAGACCTGTACGCGATGCATCCCGTCGCCTACGCGCGCGCCGCCGCTGCGGACGACGAGCACCCCGCCCAGAGCAAGATCGGCAAGAAGATGCGCGCCTGGGCGCTGCGCTACGCCCGCGCGCACAGTGATGACCCGCTCGCCCTCTACCGGGCGCAAGGGAGTCTGCTCCACGCCTACCACATGGCCAACGCGCACGGGCCGGTCTACATCAGCGAGCCGCTGGCCGAGACGCTGCGCCCCTACCTGCGCGAGTACGTGCCCGGCCTGCCGCCCGGCGACGAGGAGCCGCCGGAGCTGAGCGGCGCGCGGGCCGAGGCCGCCAACCTGCTGCGCTACGGCATCGAGCTGACCGACCAGGGCGCGTACTACGCGGCGGAGGAGGCGCTCAACCGGGCGCTGGCCCTGCGCCAGGAGCACGACAGCGCGCACGCCATCGCCGAGACGCTGGTTGCCCAGGCGCGGCTGCTGGACATGACCGGGCACACCGAGGATGCCGCCGAGAAGTTGCTCGAAGCCGCCGAGATGGTCTTCCAGCTTGGCACGGAGGAGTCGCTGAGCGTCATCCGGCGCGGGCTGGCCCGCGTCTACCGCCACCTGGGGCGGCTGAGCGACGCGCTGGAAGTGCTCGACGAAGCGCCGGAAGCGCACGCTGAGCGCGCGGCGATCCTGCGCGCGCGCGGCGAGTACGCCGCCGCCGTCGCCGAGATCGCCCAGGCCGCCGAGAGCGTGCCCTACGACCGCGCCGAGATTTACCTGCTGGCCGGGCAGTACGATCAGGCGATGGACGCTCTGGCCGGGCAGGAAGACCACGACTCGGCGCACCTGCGCGCCCAGATTCACCACCTACGCGGCGATGTCGCCGCTGCCATTGCCGGCTACCGCGCTGCCCTTGAGGAATCCGGCGAGATCGCGCCGCGCGCCCGCGCCAAGACGCTGCGCGGGCTGGGGGCGGCGCTGGCCAGTGCCGGGGAATACGACGCGGCCCGCGACGCCCTGGGCGACGCGCTGGCCCTTTACCGCGCCGAGATGGAGCCGGACGCCTTGCAGATCGGGCGGACGCTGCGCCTGCTGGCCGCCGTGCACCTGGCGGCGGGGGACGCTGACGCGGCTATTGCTACCGCCCGCGACGCGCTGATCCAGCTTCAGCGCGCCGACGCGCCCGCCGACAGCGCCGACGCCTATCGCACGCTGGGTCGTGCCCTGTGGCGCGAGGGCGACTACGCGGCGGCGCTGGCCGCCTTTCAGGGCGAGGTCGAGAACGCGCAGAGCGCCCCGGAGCGCGACGAACGGCGCATCGGGCGGGCGCTGCACCGCCTGGCCGATGCCTGCCGCGCCGTCGGCCAGACCGAGCGCGCCATCGCCAATTACCGGCTGGCGCTGACCCACAAGCGCCCCTCCGAGCAACCGGACGATACGCTGATCACTCAGCTTGCTTTGCACCGCGTCCTGGTCGAGACAGCGCGGCTGCCCGCCGCGCTCGAAGTGTCGCAGGAGATGGTTGACCATCTGGTGCGCCAGGGACGCCCGGACCTGGGCCAACTCGGCTATGTGCAGGCCCTGCGCGCGCGCACCCAACAGGCGATGGAGCGCCCGATCCGCGCCCGGCAGTCGCTCGGCGAATGGGTGCACGCCCTGGCCGTGCGCGCCGCCGAAGCGGTCGCCGACGAGCGTCCGGCGCTGCGTGCACTGGCATTGGGGCTGGCGGTACGCTCGCTGCTGGCCGAGGGGCGTCCGGCGCTGGCGCTCGAACTCGCCGAGCGCGCGCAAGCCGACGCCGCCGCTCACCTGCCGGAGACGCCGGCTGCCTGGGCCGCCACGCGCGACCTGGGCGAGGCGTACATGGCGCTCGACCGCCCGGAAGAAGCGATCCTCGTCCTGGAGCCGTTGCTGAGCGAAACCGTGCGCGACGCGCCCGGCGGAGCGGCGACCTACGCCTGCGCTCACGCCCTGAGCGGGCGCGCCTACTGGCGGATTGGCGAGGCGGAGGGCGCTCTGGAGCACCTGCGGGCGGCGCTGGAACACGAGCCAAACGACCACGAGCGGGCACTGCTCTGTGAGACTATCGCCGCCATTCAGCTTGAGCTGGGCCGGCCGGCTGAAGCGGTCGAGAGCCTGCGCGTCGCCCTGCCCCTGCTGGATCGTGAAGAGCGAGCCGCTGACTCCGCCCGCCTGCTGACGACGCTGGCCCACACGCTTGGCGGGTTGAACCGCTACGCCGAAGCGATCACCGTCTATGAGGACGCGCTCAACGCCCTGCGCGCCGTGCCAGACGCCAGCCCCACGCACACCGCCGACGTGTTGCGCTCGCTCGGCCAGACGCACGAAGCCCAGGGCCAGTTGCCCAAAGCGGCTCAGGCGTACCGCCGCGCGCTCAACGTGTTGGAGCGGGCCGACGCTCCCCGCCAGTCGCGCGATATTCTGCACCTGCTGGCCCGCGTCACGGCGGCGCTGGGCGATCAGAGCGCGGTGACGCTCTACGAGCAGGTGCGCGATGCCACGCGCGAGCTGGGCAGCAGCCAGGAATTGGGCCAGGTGCTGTGCGAGCTGGCCGGCGTGCACCGCGACGCGCGGCGCTTCCCGTTGGCCCTCCAGTATTACCAGGCCGCCCTCGCCCAGCAGCCGGCGCCGCCCTTCGCTCAGGATCGCATCAATTCACTGCGCAACCTGGGCCGCGCCCTGGCCATGATGGGGCGCTACGACGAGGCGCGCGTCGCCTGGACGGAGGCGCTAGAGCTAACCAGCGCGTTGCCCGACCAGTCGCCAGTGGAGATCGGGCTGACGCATCACGCCATCGCCGAGGCGCACCGCAGTCAGCGCCAGTACGCGGAGGCGGCGGAAGGCTTCCGCGAGGCGCTGCATCATCTGCCGCCGCGCTCGGTGCACGCCGCCGCCGCCCTGCGCGCCCTGGGGCAGACGTTGCTGGCCGCCGAGCGCCCCGCCGAGGCCATCGAGCCGCTGCACGAGGCGCTGGAAGTGGAGCGGGCGCAGCCGCAACAGGCCAACGCGCGCATCGTCCAGACGCTACAACTGCTCGCCGATGCGCACGAGCATTCCGGCGACCTGCGCGGGGCCATTGCCCGCTACCACGAGGCGCTGGTCTACATGGATCGCGACTTGCAGCCGGTCGCTTACGCTGACGCGCTGCGCATCCTCGGCGCGCTGTATGGCGCACAGGGCGACACTGCCGAGGCAATCAAAGCGTACAGTGAGGCGCTGGATATCGAGGGCAACTACGTGCCGCGCAGCGACAAACGCATCAGCGATACGTTGGGGGCCATCGCCGACACGTACCGCGCCGCCGGAGACCTGGAGAAAGCCGCCGAGTTCTACCAGAAGGTAACCCTGATCTCGAACATGGCCCGCCGCGCCTCCGACGACCTGCGCGAGACGCTCGACGAACTGGAACGGCGGCGCGGGACGCTGCAAGCGGCCCAGCAGTCGCTGGCGCTGCTCAAGCGCCGCGAGAACCCGGCCCTCAAAGACCTGGCCTTTATCTACGCGCTGATCGCCTATGCCCACGACCAGCTTACCCAGCCCCAGGACAGCGAGGCGACTATCCAGACTCTGTTAGAGGAGCTAGAGCGTCGCGAAGCAGAACTCAGTACCGACGACGCCGACGACGATGCACGAGCGCTGGCCTGGCTGCTGGCCGCCAGGCGCGCCGGCGATCCCTCGACGGCGCAGTTCGCCTGCGGCTCGGCGTTGGAAGCGGTGCGCAACCGCAATTTGCGCTGGGTCATCGAGCAGGTCACCCAGTCGTCGGAGGAGCCACCTGACTCCTAGCCAGGCGTCTGACCGGCGCGAAGTTAGCACGGCCCACGCGGAATCGCGAGAGAAAATGGCCATGTTGAGCGAATCACAGGTGATTGATGTCTTCAAGGCGTTGGCAGACCCGAACCGGCTGGCCCTGTTCCGGTTGCTGCTGGAAAGCGACCTCGCCAATTCGGAGTTGATGGACAAGACCGGTCTGCGCCAGAACCTGCTCTCGCATCACCTCAACATTCTGGTGGAGAGCGGGCTGGTGCGGGTGCAGCGCAGCATTGGCGACGCGCGGCGGCACTACTTCAGCGTAAACCTGGAGCAGGCGGGGCAGTTCGCGGCGTGGTGGGAACGGCACGGCTCGTGCGCACTGGACCGCCGTCCGGTGCTGCCCGCCCTGAGCCATTCCCGGCGCGTGCTGTTTCTGTGCCGGCGCAACAGCGCCCGCTCGTTGATGGCCGAGGCGCTGGCTCGTCATATCGCCCCCGACGCTTTGATTCCCTTCAGCGCCGGCATTGAGGAGCCAGAGAAAATGTTCCCTGAAGTCGTGAGGCGCGTGCTGGCCGAGCATGGAATCTCCACCGCCGGGCTGGAAGCCAAGACGCTCGCCGAACTGGCCGGGCAGTCCTTCGACCTGGTGATCACCGTCTGCGACACGGTGCACGAGGGGGAGGGGAGCGGTATCCCGCTGCTGCACGGCATGCGGCAGGTGCACTGGTCGCTGACCGATCCTCTGGAAGCTACTACCTCCGCCGAACAAGACCGGCTGGCGCGCGAACTGCTGGCCGATCTGCGGTTGCGGCTGACCTGTCTGGTGCGCCGCTTCGCCGCTGAAGAATCCGCCCAGACGTAGGGGTTGCGCGTCCTGAGCGTAGGTCATAGGCGCGGACGATTTGCTAAAATAGGAAGAGAGAAAGCGCCAATGCCGGCGCGCCACAGCCAAACCCTGTCACGATTCTGGAGAGCGCATCGTGCTTCATCGCCGTCTACTCACCACTATTGTGGCTCTGGCCGTCCTCGGCAGTGCCCTGCCCGGCGGCGCAGCACGCGCCGCCAACCCCGATCGCGCGGCCTGTCTGAGCACTCCCTTTGGGCCGGGCTGCGCTGCCGGGCTGCCCACCGTCGAATATCAGATGCTGCTCGACGAAATGCTGCTGCACCCCCAACCCGATGTGCGCCCGCTGGCCCCGAATACGGAGGAGATTGCTCGCTTTGCCTTCCGGCGCATTGTCGGCGGCGCTGCGACGCTCTACGACTCGCCGGGCGGCAACCCCATTGGCGAGATTCCTGAAGGATTCAACTATGTCACAGTGACCGGCACACAGGGGGACTGGGTGCAGGTCAACGATGGGCAGTGGATGTCCGCCAGCCAGCTTGCCATCGCCCGTCCCAGCGAGTTCACCGGCGTCTATCTGGACAGCGAACTGGCCTACCCGATGGCCTGGGTGCTCGTCCCATCGCATCCCAGCCCCTACCCCGGCGCGGCGGGCGATCAATCGCGCCCGAAGATCGAGCGCTATACGCGGGTGAACATCTTCGCCACCGCCAAGGCAAACGGCTGGGAGTGGTACCTGATCGGCCCGGAGGCGTGGATTCCGCAGACGAGCGTGGCGCGCATCGTCTTCGTCGAGCCGCCAGCGCAGGTCAAGGGACGCTGGTTCGCCGTTGACCTGTACGAGCAGGTGCTCATCGCCTACGAGGAGCATACGCCCGTTTTCGCTACGCTGATCTCCTCTGGCCTGGAGGACTGGGAGACCAACGAAGGTCTCTTCACCGTCTGGGCGCGCCAGGTCAACGGCCACATGAGCGGGGCCGAGGGCCAGGAAGATTTCTATTCGCTGGAAAATGTGCCCTGGGTGATGTACTACGACCAGGCCATCTCGCTGCACGGCACGTATTGGCACGATGGCTTCGGCTACCGGCACAGTCACGGCTGCGTCAACATGACGATCAGCGACGCGCACTGGGTGTATGCCTGGAGCCTCGATGGTGGCTACGAGAAGCCTTACGTCTACGTCTACAGCACGGGCCAGTATCACTGAGCGCCAGGACAAGACTTCCGAAGTCTGGCTTCGCGCCCTATCCCCTAATGCGCTTTGACGATCATGATCGGTAGTCGCTTGTAGGGGCGGGTTTGCAAACTCGCCCCTACAAGACATTTGCGCGTATTACCTGATTTGAATGTCAAATCTCATCAGGGTGCAGCAGAGCAGCACCCCTACGACTCTGTACACGGCAACCTGTAAAAAGCCCATCAAGGTGCGCCCGGCGCGCAACCCTGGCCGCGCTGCCGCGTAATGATCAGTGACAACGCACGCTGACAACGGCGCGACCGCTATGTGCCCAGGTCGCCTGGCAAGGAGAAACGGGGATGAACGACACGCTCAAGAACCTGCCTTCGCTTGGTCAGATGCTCAAGCTGATCGTCTTCTTGGTCCTCGCCCTGATCGCGATTGGCTTGGTGCTGGCCATCGTCAAGGCGCTGATCCCACTGCTGATTGTGGCCGCGCTTGTCGCCGGCGGCATCTACCTGTACCGTCGGCTTCAGGCATAAGGCTTGGCTTCGTAGGCGAAGGATACGCGCAGCCTCTGGGAGAGACTCCACCATGTACGAGCGATTTCGCGCCATGTCGCTGTTGGGCCAGCTTGTCACCCTCGTTGTTGTGCTGCTGGCCGTCTCGATTGTCCTCCAGATTGCGGTTGGGATTGTCAAGGCGCTGGTTCCGCTGGCTTTTACGGCGCTGTTCATCCTGGGGCTGCTGTGGCTCTTTGAGCATCTGCGCGATTGACATTGGCGAGCCGATGCCGCCATCCCCCATGAAACGGGCTGCTCACAGATACTCGTGAGCGGCCCGTCTTGCTGCCCGCTAAGGGATCATTTGAGAAGTTGTTTCCCCTCACCCCAAAACCTCTCCCCCGCAAGGAGTTCAGGGGCGGACAGCAACGTGAGAAGCGTTGAGAGAGCGACCGATTAACCTCACCCCCTGGCCTCGCTACGCTCGGCTCTTCCCCCTCTCCGCGTGTGGAGAGGGAGAGGCGAGGCGCACTAGCGCCGAGCGGGGGTGAGGTAAAGTGAAGAGTCGCCCCAGACTATAGGCCAATCTCAACACCTGTCCGCCCCTGACCCCGCAAGGAGGGAGGGGCTTAGGGGGCGCGCTTTTCTCCCTTCCTCCCTCGTGGGGGAAGGGATCGGGGGATGGGGGTGTCTACCCGGCAGAAGTGCATCACACGCTCTAGGGCGAAGGGCCACCCGGCCCCCACCAAACAGAGGCAGGGGCGTGCTTGCGCTTACGCCCCACACATCTCATTCCGTTAGCTGGATGAGTGGTGTCAGAAATCAGTGGCATCATCCGCATACAGGATGCGAGTTCCCACCTGTTCAATGCCAAAGATGATCCCGCTTTCAAACTCCTGAATGAACATGGTGGATCCCGGTCGTTCGGCAGTCGTGGCCGGCCCTAACACTTGCGCAACGCCCGCATGGTCACAGTAGACTTCGCCGAAGCCGCGCCCGATATATTGCCCGGAGCAGGTGAGCGGCGTGCCCGGATACCAGTCATCGTCATAGATGGCCCAACGACCATCGTCCAGAATCACGTAGATCATCCGCGTTGGCTCGCTGCGGTAGACCATGACGCCGTTGGCAAATGCCTGCGAAGTTCCCAACATAAATTGCTCCTTGCCGACCGGGCAGCCTATCCGCCAGTGAACCCGCGCCCAATCGGACGCGGTATGGCTGCCGGGGAGATCGCAGATCGAGACTCCTGCTGCTTCGGGAGCGGGCAGACTGCGCAAATCACCGCTGTAGTCCAGCAAGTCCTGGCGAATCCAGCCATAGGAATCGTCCACGCGCGCGTAAACCCAATCATTGCGAAGGCTCAGCAGATCGAGCGCACTGTTCTGGTTGGCCGTCAAGACGATGGGATAGTTGGTGCTGGGGCCGGATCGGACATTGACCGGTTCGCTGCCTTTGATGCGAGTCACAATGGGCGCAGAATCGCCCGTCGGGGACGCGGAGAGCGCCACAGACAGCGTGGGCCGGCCGGCCGGGGGGAGGGTCGGTAGCTGCACTTCCTCGGCACCGGCGGGCACAGCGATGCGGAAGCCGAGCACGTAGGTCACGTAGTCTGGGTCATTGCCGCCCTGGTAGTAGGCCCGCGCGTAGCGTGCCTCGTCCTCCCACGAGCTACCGCGCACGTTGTGCATGTCGCCGAAGGGCGGGCCGAGCGGGTCGAGCACGCCATCGGTCAGCGTCGCATAATAGTCGCGCGCGTAGTAGTCGGCCACCCATTCCCAGGCATTGCCGGCCAGGTCAAGTGCGCCCACCCACGAGGCCCCGGCGGGATAGGCCCCCACCGCACTGGTGCCACTCGTGCAGCGCTCCAGGTTGGCCAGGGCACAGGTTGGCGGGCTGTCGCCCCAGGGATACGTCCAGTTTTGCGGCCCGCGCGCGGCGAACTCCCACTGCGCGCCAGTGGGCAGCGTCGCCCCGATCCATTCGGCGAAGGCGGCGGCGTCGAACCACGAGACCCAGGTCACCGGGTGGTCGGCCAGGGCCGGGTTGTCGAAGGCTGTCCGATCGCGCGGCGGCGCGCACGCCCCGGCGTTCACGCAGGCGGCGTACTGCGCATTGGTGACTTCCGTCTGGCCGATCCAGTAGGCACTCAGGCAGACGCGACGCACCGGCTTTTCATCAGCGTCACCTTCCTCGCTGCCCATCATGAAGCAGCCGGGCGGCACGCCCACCAGTGGGATGCCACGATGGTCGCCGACGACCGGCACCCAGGCGGTGTTGGCGCTGCCCACAGGGAGGGATGTCACGCCGGGCGGCGGCGGGAAGATGACCGGCCCGGCAGTGGGCGTCAATGTGTCCGTCGGGACGGGCGAGGGCGTGGCGGAGGGCGTCACGGTCGGCGAAGGTGTCAGCGTCGCCGTCGCCGTGTCAGTCGGCGTGGGCGTATCTGTCCAGGCGGCAGCCGTTGCGGTCATGGCGGCGTTGGCCATCGCCTCGACCGTCGCCTCCCAATCGGGCGTCGCCGTGTCGGTCGGCGTGGGCGTGCTCGTCCAGCTTTGCGCGGTCTGGGTCAGCCGCTCGGCGACGAGCGCCTCCGCTGTGGCCTCGAAATCGGGCGTGGGCGTGCTCGTCCAGCTTTGCGCGGTCTGGGTCAGCCGCTCGGCGACGAGCGCCTCCGCTGTGGCCTCGAAATCGGGCGTCGCCGTGTCGGTAGCGCTGGGCGCGAATGTGGCGCTGGGCGAGGGCGTGGCGGAGGGCGTCGCGGTGGCGCTCGGTGTTGGGGTCGGGGAGGGCGTCGCGGTCGCGCTGGGCGTTGCCGTGAGCGCTGGGGTAGTGGGCGTTGGGCTGCTCAGGATCACCAGCCCGCTCGCGCGGGTAGGCGTCTCAGTGGGAGCCTCGGCAGCGGTCGCAGTGGCGGTCGCTGTGGCGGTTGCTGTGGCCGTAGGCGGCGGGACGGTCGGCGTATCTGTGCCCAAGACCACCCGGCCGCCGGCGCGAGTAGGCGTCTCAGTGGGAGCCTCAGCAGCGGTCGCAGTGGCGGTTGCTGTGGCAGTTGCTGTGGCTGTAGGCGGCGGGACGGTCGGCGTATCTGTGCTGAGAACCACCAGGCCGCCGGCGCGGGTAGGCGTCTCAGTGGGAGCCTCAGCAGCGGTCGCAGTGGCGGTTGCTGTGGCCGTAGGCGGCGGGACGGTCGGCGTATCTGTGCTGAGAACCACCAGGCCGCCGGCGCGGGTAGGCGTCTCAGTGGGAGCCTCAGCAGCGGTCGCAGTGGCGGTTGCTGTGGCGGTTGCTGTGGCCGTCGGCGGCGGGATGGTCGGCGTATCGGTGCTGCGACCGACCAGGCCGCCGGCGCGGGTAGGCGTCTCAGTGGGGGTCTCAGCAGCGGTTGCAGTGGCGGTTGCTGTGGCCGTAGGCGGCGGGGCGGGCGGCGTATGTGGGGTGTGAGCGACCGGGCCGCCGGCGCGGGTGGGCGTCTCAGTGGGAGCCTCAGCAGCGGTCGCAGTGGCGGTTGCTGTGGCG
>JAGPFT010000571.1 GCA_018056405.1 Anaerolineae bacterium | reverse complement strand
GCGTTATTCATGACTATCTTACCTATTCGACTACAGAGATACTCACATGCTATAATTTAAGGTAGAACGGCGTGCATCGCCGCGCGTTTCCACGCCCATGTCATCTGTTTATTAGTCTGGCGTCATTGGATGAACAGCAGAAAGGGGAAACGCGATGGACTGCCGTCACAACGACCCGATCATCTCGCTAACGCTGTGGATAGACTGGGCGAACCCGCTCTGGCTGTGGTTCGTCGGCGTGATGGGATCGCTGGCCGCTGCTGTGTTGCTGGCCGCTCTGGGTTAGCGAAGAGCGTGGAACCGAGAGTGTTGTAGCGAGACTGCGCTGTTTCCTGGCCTGGCAGCAGCCGTGCCCGTATTCCTCACAACAGGCTACCCCCACCGTCCACGACGAGCGTCTGCCCGGTGATGAACGACGCGCCGTCCGAGCACAGGAACAGCACCGCGCTGGCAACCTCGGCGGGCCGCCCGGCCCTGCCCATCAATGCGGAGGAGGGAGCGGCGTCGCCCTCCGGCGCGGAGACCATATTCGCCGCGCAGACGGCATTGACGCGCACGCCATACCTTGCCAACTCACGCGCCGCCTGCCGCGTCAGACCAAGCAGGCCGGCGTGACCGGCGGCCTGGGGAGCCGCCTCTTCCCCCGCCCCCCACACGCCGGTTGTGCCGGTGACATTGACGATGACTCCGCCGCCTTCGTCCGCCATGACGCGCCCGACAAGCTGCGTGCAGAAGAAAGCGCCGCCCAGGGTGATCTCGATGGCGCGCCGCCAGTCGTATTCATCAAGGGTCAGCAAGGGGGCGCGACGGGCGATGCTTGTCGCATTGACCAGGACGTGCAGCCCGCCGAACACCTCGCGCGTCGCCTCGATCATGGCTGCCGCCTGGAAGCGGTTGGAGACATCGCTCAGGGGCAAACGGGCACCAGGAGCGCTTGAGGTCGAGGGCCGTGCGCGACTTTTACCTCACCCCCCTCTCCATGCATGGAGAGGGGGAAAGGCCGAGCGTAGCGAGGCCAGGCGGTGAGGTCAACGTAGCAGCCTCATCCATTGCCGAGAGTACCGAGTCCATAACACGCTCTAGGCGATGGTCACGCTCTTATCCAGGTACACGTCCTGGATGGCGTTCAGAATCTCGACGCCCTCGCTCATCGGGCGCTGGAACGCCTTGCGCCCGCTGATCAGGCCCATGCCGCCGGCGCGCTTGTTGATCACAGCCGTGCGCACGGCCTGCAGCAGGTCGTCCTTGCCGGACGGGCCACCGCTGTTGATCAGACCCACGCGGCCCATGTAGCCGTTAGCCACCTGGTAGCGGCACAGGTCAATCGGGTGATCGCTGCTTAGCTCGCTGTACATCTTCTCGTGGTACTTGCTGAAGCCGATGGCCTTGAACCCGCCGTTGTTCTCCGGCAGCTTCTGCTTGACGATGTCCGCCTCGATGGTCACGCCGAGATGGTTGGCCTGGCCGGTGAGGTCGGCGGCTACGTGGTAGTCCACGCCATTGTGCTTGAAGGCCGAGTTGCGCGTGTAGCACCACAGGATGGTCGCCATGCCCATCTCGTGCGCCACCTTGAACGCCTCGCTGACTTCGACGATCTGGCGAGTCGACTCCTGGGAGCCGAAGTAGATCGTCGCGCCCACCGCGACCGCGCCCATGTCATAAGCCTGCTCGATCTGGGCGAAGAAGACCTGGTCGTACTTGGCCGGGTAGGTCAATAGCTCGTTGTGGTTGAACTTGAGCACGAACGGAATCTTGTGCGCGTACTTGCGCGCAACCGCCCCCAACACACCGAGTGTTGAGGCAACGGCGTTGCAGCCGCCTTCAAGGGCCAGCTCGACGATCTTCTCCGGATCGAAGTAGATCGGGTTCGGGGCGAAGGACGCGCCCGCCGTGTGCTCAATGCCCTGGTCTACCGGCAGGATGGACAGGTAGCCGGTGCCGGCGAGACGCCCATGATCGAACAACTGCTGCAAGCTGCGCAACACGGGCGTGGGCCGGTCGGACTGCAAGAAGATGCGGTCTACCCAGTCCGGGCCGGGGATGTGCAGCATCTCTTTGGGAATGGTCTTGCTGACGTGGCCGAGCAGATACTCGGCTTCTGTCCCCAGCAGGGACTCAACGTTGATTGTGCTAACCGTAGTCATGTCTGGCTCTCTTTCTGCACTGACCGAGTGTGATTTGGGCACCAACCCTCAATGATCGCTGATAGCCGCCAGAAACGGTATGGCCATTGATCATAGTTCGCGGGGTCAACTGACACTCACCGCTTCATCGGGGCAATCATAACACGCCGCGTGGCGGACGCAAGGCTGTTTGGCTTCCGGGGGTCCACGAACGAGCTGTCGGGCAGTTGTCGAAGGCCCCCCATCCCCTGGCCCCGGCAGAGCCAGTTCAGGGGCGGGCAGCAGCGGAGAAGTATGGAGATGGCGTCGGTTTACCTCACCCCCAGCCTCGCTGCGCTCGGCCTGCCCCCTCTCCATCATGGAGAGGGGGCGGCGAGGCGCATTAGCGCCAAGC
>JAGPFT010000570.1 GCA_018056405.1 Anaerolineae bacterium | reverse complement strand
TCACCATACTGCGCGAACAGCCGTCCCCACTTGGTGTCGAGGGCCGCTTCGACACGCTTGCGCCCAACGAACGGGTACCAGTAGTAGTTGTGGTAGACGTTGCTGGCCCAGTAGCTCCAGGGGACGAGCGGCGAGCGCAGCAGAATACCCTCAAAGCCCTTGAGCCAGCCGTGATAGATCATCTTCTGGCCCTTGCTGGCGAAGGTATCCGTCTGGATGAAGCCGTAGCGCGGCAGGTCCTTCTTGTCCATACCGACGATTTCGATCTCGTCCGGGTCGCCAACGCCCAGCCCGCGCTCGTGCCCCAGCCGGATGAAGTCCAGGGTCAGCGGGTCGAAGCCCTGCAGGTAGGCGCTCATGGCGTCAATGGCCACCTGGTCGGCGGAGGCGAGCAGGATGTCCTTCTCGTGCCAGTGCATGGCGCGCGGCCCCGGCCCATCCCCGGCGAAGGTGCCGTCCATCACGGCGAAGATGCCCGTGTGGATGTCCTGCTGAATCTGTAGCAGGTCTACCACCGTCTCGTGGATCACAGCGTGAGTCCAGTGACGCTTGCGGCCCAGCAGCCCACCGAAGGCGTTCTTCATCGCGCCGGTGATGGTGGTGAAGACATGCGTTTTGACCGTGGGAAGCTGAATGACGTTACGCCCGTAGAAGTCCTTGGGAATATAAACGCCTTCGGGATACACGCGGTCGAGCACGAGCAGCGGCTCTTTCGGCTCGTAGCGCACCCACTCGAATTGCGGCTCGTAGAGGTGCCAGTTCTCGATGCCGTACTTGTCGGTGACGAAGCGGTGCTTGTTGTTCGTCTCGCCGACGCGCGCATCTACCACTACTGTGTCGTTGTGCCCGGCGATCAGGCGCGGGTAGCCCGCCGCCTGCAATTCCTGGATGACACCCTCGATCTGCCAGGGCGTGCTGGAACAGGCCGGGTACCAGGTGTCCCAGGAAATATTGATCTTGAGGATGGTGTCTTTATCTTTGGGCAGCGCCTCCTGGTAGCCGGCCAGGCGCATGACCTGGCGCACGTCGTCGAGCACCGTCTCCGGCGTCGTCTTGAGGATGGCAACCTTGCCCTTGCCGGGGAATTCGGCCATGAGTACTCCGTCTCCTTGTGCATGATCGTTGTGGCACGATTGTAGCACAGTCGCGCCGCTTTGCCTGGTGCCTGCTGAGCCATGTGGGTATCCACTAACGAGTTATCGGCAGTTGTCGAAAGCCCCTATCCCCCGGCCCCCTCTTCGGCAAGCCCGTCCAGGGGCGAACAGCAGCGTGAGAAGCATTGAGAGGGCGACCGATCAACCTCACCCCCTGGCCTCGCTGCGTCCGGCCTTTCCCCCTCTCCAACGTGGAGAGGGGGCGGCGAGGCGCGTCAGCGCCGAGCGGGGGTGAGGTAAAGTGAAGACCTTGCCGAGGCCCCTAGCGAGCATTCCTGAACTCCCCCTCGCAACAAGTCGTTCGTGCACTTCTGGCGCGGCGTGATGGGTGCGCCTGGGAGCTTGTGTTAGAATCAGCACAGGTTCACCATTTTCAGACTCCCCTGAACGACGGAGAGGCCCCGGCGATGGCGTATGCCGATCTGCGCGACTTTCTCGCGCGCCTGGAAGCGGAAGGCGAATTGGTGCGCATCAGCGCGCCGGTGAGCGCCCACCTGGAAATCACCGAGATCGCCGATCGGGTCAGCAAGGGGCCGGACGCACAGAACAAGGCGCTGCTCTTCGAGAATGTGGCCGGCAGCGCCATGCCCGTGCTGATCAATGCCTTCGGCTCGGCGCGGCGCATGGCCCTGGCCCTGGGCGTGGACGATCTCGAAGAGGTGCGTCACCGCCTGGGCAAGCTGATCGATCCGCGCCTGCCGCAGGGCATGGGCGCGCTGGTCAAGCGCGGGGGCGAGATGCTGGCCGCGCTGCGCAGCATCGGCCTGGGGCCGAGCCGCGTCCGCCGCGCCCCGTGCCAGGAAGTGGTCATCACCGAGAATCCGTCGCTCGACCTGTTGCCGATCCTCACCTGCTGGCCGGACGACGGTGGGCCGTACATCACCCTGCCGCAGGTCATCACCCACGATCCAGTGTCCGGCGCGCGCAATGTGGGCATGTACCGCCTGCAGAAGTTCGACGGGGGCACGCTGGGCATGCACTGGCAGCGGCACAAGGGGGGCGCCGATCACGAGCGCGAAGCGCGTGCCCACCAGCAGGAGCGCATTCCCTGCGCCATCGCCCTCGGCGGCGACCCGGCGCAGATGTGGTGCGCTTCGGCCCCGCTGCCGCCCGGCATTGACGAGTACCTGCTGGCGAGCTGGCTGCGCGGCAAGCCGGTGCCCTTCGTCCAATGCATCACCCAGGACATTGAGGCCCCGGCCAACGCTGAGATCGTCATCGAGGGCTATGTAGACCTCAGCGACCGGCGCAGCGAAGGGCCGTTCGGCGATCACACCGGCTTCTACACGCCGCCGGACTATTTCCCGGTCTTCCGCGTCACGGCGATCACCCACAAGCGCGGGGCGATCTACCCGGCGACGGTCGTCGGCAAGCCGCC
>JAGPFT010000569.1 GCA_018056405.1 Anaerolineae bacterium | reverse complement strand
GGGTGGGGTCAATGCGCCGCACAGGGCGTTGCGCGCTTCCCGCTGCGCCGAGCGCGTGGAGTTCATAACACGCTCTAGGCGGTGGGCAGGGTGAAACCGAAGACGCTGCCCTCACCGGGCGTGCTGCTGACGAAGACCTTTCCGCCGTGCTTCTCGACAATCGTCTTGACGATAGCCAGCCCCGCGCCGGTGCCTTCAATGCGATCGGTCTCTTTGCTGCGCACGCGGTAGCCTCGCTCGAAGATGCGCTCCAGTTCCTCTGCGGCAATGCCGATTCCCTGGTCGGCGACCTGGCACGTGATCGAGCCTGGTTCCTGGGTCAGCGCAATGCGCACTGTGCCCCCGTTGAGCGAGTACTTGATGGCATTGTTGACCAGGTTGCTGATCGCATTCCTGATGCGGGTGGAATCAACCAGGACAGTACAGCCATCGGCGGGCAGATCCAACTCGATTGTGACGCCACGCAGCCGGGCCAGGTCACCTGCCTCGCGCTCGATCTTGCGAATGATGGGCACCAGATCGGTCTGTCTCAGGTGCAGCCGCCCGCTGGCATTCATCCAGAACGTGTCAATGACCTCGTTGATGGCGTCCACCATGGTCAGCATCTTCAGCCGGGCGCGATTGGCGAAATCCAATTGCTGGGCATTCAGCTCGCCCGCTTCCTGAACTACATCAATGAAGTTCTTAGCCATTGCAGCCGGCAATTTCAGATCGTGCACCAGGTTCTCCACCAGGTCTTCGCCCGCCGCTGGCATCCCATCGAGCAAGACGATCACCTGCACGGGCACCTGCTCGCCAGAGGCAAGCGGCAACAGGGCACGGATCGCGCCCTGGCCATTGTCGGTCGTCTCGCCCAGACGGGCCGCCAGCGGCTGCAGCACAGCGCAGTCGCTCAGCAGACGCCCCACAACCTCAGCCGCGCACAGCCCCAGGGCGGCCTCTGCCGCCGGGTTGAACAGGGCGATGCATCCCTGCGCATCAACAACGACAACCGCCTCAGAAGCCTGGGCACACAGCGCTTCCAGCGCGTGGTGGGTGATTGACCGGATGATCATGGGCTTATTCCCCCATCAGCAGCAGCGGCAGGTCGCGCAGTGCATAGGCCGCGCGCGTACCGTGCCACATGAGCAGACTTCCATCAATGGAATAAATACGCCCGAATCGCGCGGCTGGCAAGTCGAGCCTGGCTAGCTCGGCAGCGTCGTCCTGGCTGAAGGGGTACGGCTCGTCCGGCAGCAGAATGACCTCTGGCTGAGCAGCGATCACATCGTCCAGTGTGATCTGCGGGTAGCGCGCGGCGCTGCCCCCTACCCCTTGGGCAAAGACATTCTCCCCGCCGCAGACGCGCAGCATATCGCCGGCGTAAGTCTTCACGCTGAAGGTCGTCCAGGGGTCGCACCAGATGGGGACAAAGACGCGCGCCGGCGCAGACGCTTGCGCCGCAGCCCGCGTGTAGTCATAGGCGCGCTCGATCTCGCGCACGCGGGGGATCATCAGCGGGTGATCGAACACGTCCATGATCTGCCACAGCAGATTCACCGCTTCCAACACCGTGCGCGGGCCAGTCACCCATAGCGGAATCCCGGCTGCGGCCAAAGCCTCGGCATCCTCCCGGCGATTCTCCTCGTCGTTGAGCAGCACCAGATCGGGCTGCAGGGCGATGATGCGTGCCACATCGGGGGTCTTCGGGCCACCGACGCGGGGCAGCCCGCTCAGGCGCTCGGCGGGGCGCGTGCAATAGTCGCTGACCGCGATCAGCCGGTCGCCCAGATCGAGGTCAAACAGGGACTCGGTGAGACTCGGCACCAGCGACACCGCACGGCGCGGCGGCTGGATTACCGGCGGCTCGCTCATCGTCCTAATCCACCAGCCGGACGGCTTGCTCGCGCTCCGGCCCTACGCTGACCAGCGAGACGGGCACGCCGCTCAGTTCCTCAATACGCCGGACGTAGCGGCGGGCGTTGGGCGGCAGGTCATCGAAGCGACGCGCGGCGGAGACATCTTCTGTCCAGCCAGGCAGCGCCTCGTAGACAGGACGGACGCACTCGAAATCCGGCGTGAAGAGGGGCATCGCTGTCACACGCTCGCCGTCGCGCTCGTAGGCCACCGCGATCTGCAGGGCGTCCAGGCCGCTGAGCACATCGAGCTTGGTGACGACTAGCTCGGTGAAGCCGTTGACGCGCGCCGCATAGCGCAGGGCGACGACGTCCAGCCAGCCACAGCGACGCGGACGCCCGGTCGTCGTACCGAACTCATGCCCGGCGGCGCGCAGGTGCTCGCCGGTGGCATCGAATAGCTCCGTCGGGAAGGGGCCGTTGCCGACGCGCGTACAATAGGCTTTGGCGACGCCCACCACCCGCGTGATGTGCTGCGGCGCGATGCCCAGCCCGGTCAGCGCCCCGCCGACGGTGGCCGAGGAACTGGTCACATAGGGGTAGTGCCCGTGATCCAGGTCGAGCAGCGTGCCCTGCGCGCCTTCGCACAGCAGCCGTTGGCCCGCGTCGAGCAGATCGTGCAGCAGCGTGGTGGTGT
>JAGPFT010000568.1 GCA_018056405.1 Anaerolineae bacterium | reverse complement strand
ACAATGCGCAGTTCGCCAAAGGCCAGCGTCGTCAGCAGCGGCGTGTGGTTGGGCAGCACGCCCAGCTCGCCCTCGCTGCCGGGGATGATCACCATGTCGGCGCGATCGGTGTGGTAGAGCCGGCGCACGCGCGATATGACTTCCACCTCAAGCGGCATCCTGTCCTCCTCCCTGCGGGCAAAGGCACCAACCCCCGCCCTCCGGCGTCCGCGCCCCTAGTACACACTGGTAGAAGTCCACCAGTAGCTGTTCGATGGTTGACCCCACCCTAAATCCCTCCCCGCCAGCAGGAAAGGACTTGAGTCCGCTCCCCCTTTCTCCGCCGGCAGGGAAAGGAGGCTGGGGGAATAGGGGTCAATCAGGCCCAACCGCACACCCATTTCCGCCCTGATGTACTAGCCCGCAGCTTCGGCCTCGCGGTAACGCTCCAGCACATCCTCGATGGGGCCGGCCATCATGAACATCTGCTCTGGGATGTGGTCAAGCTCCCCGTCCAGGATCATACGGAAGCCGCGCACCGTGTCCTTGACCGGCACGTAGCGCCCTTCGCGCCCGGTGAACTGCGTCGCCACGTGGAACGGCTGGCTGAGGAAGAACTGGATGCGCCGCGCGCGGGCCACAATCGCCTTGTCGTCTTCCGAAAGCTCGTCCACACCCAGGATGGCGATGATGTCCTGCAAATCCTTGTAGCGCTGGAGCACCTGCTGGACTTCGCGGGCTGTGCGGTAGTGCTCCTCGCCGACGATCAGCGGGTCGAGGATGCGGCTGGTGCTGGCCAGTGGGTCCACCGCCGGGTAGATGCCCTGCTCCACGATGGCCCGGTCGAGCGCCACCGTCCCGTCCAGGTGCGCGAACACAGCCACCGGAGCTGGATCGGAGTAGTCGTCCGCCGGGACGTAGACCGCCTGCAGCGAGGTGATCGAGCCGGTCTTGGTGCTGGTGATGCGCTCCTGCAGGTCGCCCATCTCCTGGGCCAGCGTCGGCTGGTAGCCCACCGCTGAGGGCATGCGCCCCAGCAGCGCCGACACTTCCGAGCCGCTCATCGAGAAGCGGAAGATGTTGTCAATGAACAGCAGCACGTCGCGGCCCTGGTCGCGGAAGTACTCGGCCATGGCCAGCCCGGTCAGCCCCACGCGCAGGCGCACCCCCGGCGGTTCGTTCATCTGCCCGAAGGCCATCGCCGTCTGGCGGATCACGCCACTCTCGGTCATCTCGCCGTAAAGCTGCGTGCCCTCGCGCGTGCGCTCGCCCACCCCGGCAAAGACCGAGAAGCCCTCGTGCTCGGTGGCGATGGAGCGGATCAACTCCATGATGATCACCGTCTTGCCGGTGCCCGCGCCGCCGAAGATGCCCGCCTTGCCGCCCTTGCGGAACGGCGCGATCAGGTCAATGACCTTGATGCCCGTCTCAAAAAGCTCAACGCGCGTTACCTGCTCGTCGAATGGCGGAGCCGGGCGGTGAATCGGGTAGTACATCTCCGCGTGCACCTCGCCCTTGCCGTCAATCGGGCAGCCCAGCACGTTGAAGATGCGCCCCAGCGCCGCCTCGCCCACTGGCACCATGATCGGCGCGCCCGTAGCGAAAGCCGGGACGCCGCGCTGCAGACCGTCGGTGGCGTCCATCGCCACGCAACGCACGCGGTTGCCGCCCAAATGCTGCTGCACTTCCAGGATCAGCGGCTCGTCCCCTTCGCGCGGGACGCGAATGGCGTCGTAGATTTCGGGCAGATCGGCGTCCGCCGGAAACGCCACATCCACCACGCCGCCCAGGATTTGCGCAATGGTTCCTTCGACTTCTTGCTTGACTCTCGCACCCATCACTTCTCTTCGTCTCCTCGCTGCACTCCGGGCGGCTATCCCGCATCAGACTGTTTCAGGGCTTCCACGCCGCCAACGATGTCCAGAATCTCGCTGGTGATCGAAAGCTGGCGCGCCTTGTTGTACTCAAGCTGGAGCATGTCGCCCAGCGACTCCGCGCTCTCAGACGCATTGCGCATGGCGACCATCCGCGCGCTGTGCTCGCTGGAGAGGCTCTCGCGCACAGCTTGCAGAATCTGCAACTGCGTGAAGCGCGGGATCACTTCGTCGAGGATCGCCGCGGCGCTCGGCTCGTAGATGTAGTCGCGGTGGCGCCGCTTCACTTCCGGCTCCGGCGCAACTAGTTCCATGATCTCGCGGCTGCGCGCCTCGAACGGGCGCAGCGGCAGCAGCGGCAGCACGCGCGGTTGCTGCGTCATCGTGTTGATGAAGTGGGTATAGGCGATGAACACCTCGTCCACCGGCACACGCAGGAACTCGTCGAAGACGATCTGCGCGATCTGTGCGATGTCGCCCAGGTCGGGGTCTGCCGGCAGGTGCGAAAACTCGGCCACAATCTTCTGGTCTTTGAGGAAGGCCGGCGCGCTCTCGTCGCCCTGCTTGGCCGCGATGTAGCGCCGAATCAGGTCGCGCCCCTTGCGCCCGACAGTGACCCAGTGCACCGGGCGTTCGTATTGCTCGACGAAGCGGATCGCCCGGCGCACGACGTTGGCATTGTACGC
>JAGPFT010000567.1 GCA_018056405.1 Anaerolineae bacterium | reverse complement strand
CCGCCCAGCCCTTCAAGGCCAGCGTCTTGGTGATCGCCGCCGTCAGCGTCGTCTTGCCGTGATCAATGTGGCCGATCGTCCCCACGTTCACATGGGGCTTCGTCCGCTCAAACTTGCCCTTGCTCATCTTTGACTGATTCCTCCAGATGATACCCCTAGCCGGGATAAAGCCACTGCGAATGCGGATCGGTCAGGAACAATACTGAGCCTACGATGGGATTTGAACCCATGACCTCGCCCTTACCAAGGGCGCGCTCTGCCAACTGAGCTACGTAGGCACACGTGCACAAGCTATGTGCTTGCAGGTGGGCCGGGCAGGACTCGAACCTGCGAAGGCTTCTGCCAGCGGATTTACAGTCCGCCCCCTTTGCCGCTCGGGACACCGACCCAGTTCATCTGGTAAGCCGGCACGCTGCCGGAGAGCCGACGATGGGACTTGAACCCATAACCTAGCGCTTACAAGGCGCTTGCTCTGCCGGTTGAGCTACGTCGGCATGGCCCAGGTCATTCTACCATGACCACAGCGCCGCCTCAAGGGTAAGTCCACGCCGCTCGATGTGGGCGGAATTGTAGCCGACGGCAGGGAGTTTGTCAATGGTGCGCGCGGGCGGGCGCGGGGGCGCAAAGGTTGACAACGACTCGCTGGACGCAGGGCATTGACCTCACCCCCAGCCTCACTGCGCTCGGCTTGCCCCCTCTCCATTCGAATGGAGAGGGAGCGGCGAGGCGCGTCAGCGCCGAGCGGGGGTGAGGTCAACCAGGGCGCAGCAGAGCAGCGCCCCACCCTGACAGGTTCTCCCGCACCCCGCGGGCGCGGGGGCGCACGAACAACCTGTCGCCAGGGGAAGTTCGGGAATGCTCGCTGAACGCCTCCCCCCTCAATCCCCCCTCCAGCGAAGCTAGAGGGGGGACGACCTGGCAAGCCGCTCGCCCCTTCCCCCTGGCTTTGCTGGGGGAAGGGGTCGGGGGATGGGGGCCTTCGGCCACTGCCTGACAACTCGTTCGTGGCCTCCGGGCGGGCGCGGCGGCTTTGCCAGTACCAGTCCGGCGGCAGGTGATGGTACAATCTGCCCAGGCTCTCTTTGGTGTGGCCGCGCCATGCGGCCCCTGCCCCTACTATATGGATGCTCACTATGCCTGATGACACGGGGGGCACGTCTGCCCCACTACACGGCTTCACCTTGATCGCCGCGCGTGAGATTCCCGAACTAAACACCTCAGCGCGTCTGTGGCGGCACCTCAAGACCGGCGCTGAGCTTCTCTCGCTGGAAAACGACGACGAGAACAAGGTCTTCGGTATCAGCTTCTTCACACCGACGCCCGATTCGAGCGGACTGCCGCACATCATGGAGCACAGCGTGCTGTGTGGCTCGCGCAAGTACCCGGTCAAAGAACCGTTCGTTGAGTTGCTCAAGGGGTCTCTCCAGACGTTCGTCAATGCGATGACCTTCCCCGACAAGACCCTATACCCACTGGCCAGCCAGAACCTGCAAGATTTCTACAACCTGATTGATGTCTACCTGGATGCGGTCTTCTACCCGAACATCACGCCGCACATCTTCCAGCAGGAAGGCTGGCACTACGAGCTAGATGATCCCGCCGCGCCCCTGGCTTACAAAGGCGTTGTCTTCAACGAGATGAAGGGGGCGTATTCTGACCCGGACGATCTGCTGGCGCAGCATATCAAGGCGTCGCTGTTCCCCGACACCCTCTACCGCGAGGACTCTGGCGGCGATCCGCAAGCCATCCCCCGGCTTACCTACGAGCAGTTCCGCCGCTACCACGCGACCTACTATCACCCGTCCAATGCGCGCATCTTCTTCTGCGGCAACGATCCGCCCGAAGAGCGCCTGCGCCTGCTGGACGCTTACCTCAAGGACTTCGAACCGAGGCGGATCGAGACAACCATCGCCATCCAACCGCGCTTCGCTGCGCCCCGCCGGGTGATCGTCCCCTTCGCCGCCAGCGATAGCGCAGAGGCGGCGGGCAGGCAGGCCCAGGTCGCCGTCAACTGGGCGCTCACCGAGGACAAATCGCCCGAAACGCTGCTGGCGCTGAGCATTCTCAGCCACATCCTCATCGGCACGCCCGCTTCCCCGCTGCGCAAAACCCTGATCGACTCCGGCCTGGGTGAAGACCTGGCAGGGACAGGGCTGGACCTCGACCTGCGCCAGAGCACCTTCTCGACCGGGCTGCGCGGCACCGACACGGCTCAGGCGGACGCCATCGAGTCGCTGGTAATCGGCACCCTGACCGAATTGGCGGAGCATGGCATTGAGACGGAGATGATCGAGGCGTCGCTCAACACGGTTGAGTTCGCCCTGCGCGAGAACAATACCGGTCGAATGCCGCGCGGCATCATCCTCGGCTGGCGGGCCATGCAAAGCTGGCTGTATGGCGGCGATCCGCTGGCGGCGCTGGCCTTCGAAGCGCCGCTCAACGCCGTCAAGGAGCGGCTGGCGAGCAACCCGCGCCTGTTCGAGTCGTTGATCCACTCCTACCTGCTGGACAACCCGCACCGCACGACGGTCATCCTGACGC
>JAGPFT010000048.1 GCA_018056405.1 Anaerolineae bacterium | reverse complement strand
TCAACCGGTCCATCCCAGAGCGCGCAGTGGTCGCAGAGAAAGCCTCAGAGCTTTTCCGACTTTCCCCTCCGCGCCCTCGTCATCTCAGCGGCTCAAGATCACTGCCCCAAAAAGCGAATGCACCCAATTACCCTGTCTGATCCCGCAAAGGGGCCGGGGGGTTGTGCTATACTTCTTATAATATCGGGACCAGCCGCGATCTGTCATTTCCATAGGGTCATCTATGAGCACGAGCACTGCTGACGAACAGCAAATCTCTTTAACGCCGGACTTGCGAGATCCCAAGCTGTACATCAACCGCGAACTGAGTATGCTGGAGTTCAACTACCGGGTTCTGGAAGAGGCACTTGACCCCAGCATCCCGCTCCTGGAGCGCGTCAAGTTCCTGGCGATCTTCGCCAACAACCTGGACGAGTTCTTCATGATCCGCGTATCGGGCCTGCGCGAGCAGGTGGCTGCGGGCGTGATAGAGACTCCAGCCGACGGCCTGACGCCCGCTCAGCAGCTTGCGGCCATCCGTAAGCGACTGTTGCCCGTGCTGGAGACACAATACCGGTGTCTGCGCGACGAGATTATCCCCAAGCTGCGGCAGCGCAAGATCAGCGTGGTTCCCTACCAAAGCCTGCCGCAAGAGCACAAAGAGGCCCTGCACCTCTTCTTTCAGAACGAAATCTTCCCCGTGCTAACCCCCCTGGCGGTTGATCCGGGCCGTCCGTTTCCCTTCATTTCCAACCTGAGCCTGAACCTGGCTGTCCTACTGCTGGATCACAACCAACAGCAGCGATTCGCGCGGGTGAAAGTGCCTCCGGCTTTGCCGCGTCTCGTCCCCGTTCATGACATCACTCACCGCTACGCCAATCTGCGCATGGGCAAACACAAGCAATTTGTGTTTCTGGAGGAAGTCATCGCTGCAAACCTGGACGCTCTGTTCCCTGGAGGCCAGATTCTGGAGGCTCACCCCTTCCGGGTGACGCGCAATGCGGACATGGAAATCGCCGAGGACGAAGCATCCGATCTGTTGGAGACCATCGAAGCCGGGGTGCGTCAACGACGCTTTGGGCGCGTGGTGCGCCTGGAAGTGCAAGAAAACATGCCTCAGCACTTGCTCGATCTGCTCAGGACGCACCTCAACATCGAGCGCACGGACATCTACCAATTGCCCGGCCCGCTGGGGCTGAGCCAGCTATTCGACCTCGCCAGTCTGGACGTGCCGGCCCTGCGCGACGCGCCCTATATTCCGGTGATCCCCGACGTTCTGAACCGGGAAGACGACATCTTCTCGGTGCTGCGCGAGCAGGATGTGATGCTTTACCATCCCTACGACTCGTTTCTGCCGGTCATTCAGTTCTTCCGGCAAGCAGCACACGATCCCAAAGTGCTGGCGATCAAGACAACGTTGTACCGGGTAGGCAGCAACTCCCCCATCGTGAGCGCGCTGCTTGAGGCCCAAGAGAACGGCAAACAAGTGGCAGTGCTCGTTGAGCTGAAAGCTCGCTTTGACGAGGAGAATAACATTGTCTGGGCGCGCACGCTGGAGGCGCAGGGCGTGCACGTGGTGTACGGGTTGCTCGGTCTCAAGACGCATTGCAAGGTGGCGCTGGTGGTGCGGCGCGAGGACGATGGCCTGCGGCGCTATGTGCACTTGAGCACGGGGAACTACAACGCCACAACCGCCCGCATCTACACTGATATTGGCCTGCTGACCAGCCGACCTGACATCGGGGCGGATGCCAGCGAGCTATTCAACCGCCTGACAGGATATGCTCCCGATGCCACCTACAGCAAGCTGCTGGTTGCCCCCGAGTATCTGCGCGAGCAGTTTGCGCAGTTGATCTGCCGTGAGATAGATCACGCCAGGGCAGGGCGCGAAGCGCACATGATCCTGAAGATGAACGCGCTGGTAGACGCCAGGTTGATCCGGCTGCTCTATGAAGCGTCCATGGCCAACGTGAAGGTTGACCTGTTGGTGCGAGGAATCTGCTGCCTGCGCCCTGGTATCAAGGGAGTGAGCGAGAATATCCGTGTCACGAGCGTCGTAGGACGATTCCTGGAGCATCCCCGCATTTATTACTTCGCCAACGGTGGCACCCCGGAGATTTACATGGGTAGCGCCGACCTCATGCCACGCAACCTGGATCGGCGCGTCGAGACGGTCTTCCCCGTAGAAGACGAACAGATCAAAACCCGGCTGCTCAACGAAGTGCTGCGCATCTCGATGATGGATAATGTCAAGGCACGCGAGCTACAGCCGGACGGCACGTACAAACGGCTAGCTCCCCGCGATGGGGAGGCTCCCCTTGATAGCCAGACCTGGTTCATGGAGCGGGCGCGGTCGAGCTACTCCAATTCCGGGTAGACTGTCAGCGTGTGCCCGTCTGTGACAAACTCGACAGTTCCTTGCCGGTCGGTGCGATAGAGCCGCGCACCGGCTGCTTCCAGGCGCTCTACAGTCTCCGTATCCGGCAGGCCGGCCCGGTTGCCAGTGCCAACCATTACCACCGCCACTTGAGGGTGCACGGCAGTGAGGAAGCCAGCAGGGTTGGCCTTGGCGCTGCCACACGCTGGCAGCAGAACGACAGTGCTGCCTAAATACTCCCCGGAGTCCAGCAGCTCCCCGACCGCCGCAGCCGAGAGTCCTGGCGCAACCAGGAATGTGGCCTGGCCGAAAGTGATGCGCAACGCCAGAGCCACGTCGTCAGGATCATCGTCCGGGGCAGGGGGCCTGCGGGGGTAGAGGACTTCGATCAGCAGGCCATCGTCTGTGAGAATGTGCTGGCTGGCTGTCAGCGTGAGCGTTTGAATGCCCTTGCTAGCGACCTGTCCGGCGAGCGCCTCGGCAACGCTGTTCTGTTGAGTGTGACCGTTTGAGGCAAGGAGGCCAACGTCGTAGTGGGCTAGCAAGGCGGGCAGCGCCCCAATGGCGTCTGGCGTGGGCTGGGTGACGATCACCAGATCGAGCGCGCGATCCCAGGCGGGCAGCGCATCGCCAACCGCCTGGCGCAGCCGGCTGGGATTCTGCCCGCCATCCAGGAGAATCTGCGCCCCGCGTGGTGACTGGATCAAGACAGCGTGGCCTTGCCCAATATCCAGGAACCAGACATGCAGCTTGCCGTCGGGCTGGGTCAGGGCCTCATACCACACCGCGACGCACACCACGCCGGTCGCCAGCAGGGCAGTCCCCGTCTTCAGACGACGCCGCAAGCCGGCCAGCAGCGCCGCCCGATCTTCCGGGTGCATCAGGCGCAGCCAGCCAACACCGGAGAGAACGAGGTAGAAGCCCCATACGGCTGACGACGCCACTGAGACACTGAGTGAGGCCCACGAAAAATCAGCCAGCCACCGGACAACGGCGAGCGTGTACGCCAGCGGCAGCCAGACGCTCCAGGCCAGGATGTTGCCCAGGGGTTCGGCAACCATCCCGCTGACGAGCGCCAGCCATCCGAAGATCATGATGTAGGGCTGGGCAGAGACCACCAGCGCGTTGGCAAGTAACGCGGCAAGCGAGATGTTTCCGAAGTAGATCATCGCCAGTGGCGTGGTAGCGATCTGGGCTGCCAGGCTGATGGCCACCGGCTCAGCCAGCCAGCCTGCAACCTTGCGGGCTGTGTCGCCGGGCAGCAGAAACCGCAGCGCCGCTTCGAGCGCGCGGGTGAAGCTGTCGCCGAACAGGACAAGGCCCGCAGTGGCGGCTGCGCTGAGTTGGAAGCCGACATCCCACAGAATCGCCGGATCGTGCAGCGACATCAGCCATACGGCAAAGGCCAGCGACGTGATGCCGTGCGCTTTGCGCCCAGTCTGTATGGCGAACAATGCCAGACAGCCCATGATCGCTGCGCGCATCACCGCCGGGTCGCCGCCCACGAACACAGTGTAAGCCGCTACACTGACAACTGTAGCCAGTCGGGCGCGCCGGACGCCCAGAGGCGAAGTCAGCAGGCTCAGCACAACCTTCATGAGAACGATCAAGTTGGCACCGGAGATGGCGATGATGTGTGCGGTGCCAGTGCGATTGAAGGCTTCTTGAATGTTGGCGGGCAGTTCGTCGTCAATACCCAGCAGGATGCCAGCCAGCAGCGGCGCTTCGGGGCTGGGCAGCAGGCGGTCGAGTGTCTGGCGGGCGTCGTCGCGCAGGTCAAAGAGCGCTTGCATCCAGGAGCTACCCTGGCGACGGGCAAGGCGTTCCACGCGCGCATTGGGCACAATGGCGTAAACGCCCCGGCGGGCCAGGTAATCGCGGTAGGAGAAAGTGTCAAATTCCGGCGGGGTGAGCAGGCTGCCCGCCACCCGAAGGCGATCTCCGAAAGCATAGTCGCCGTAGCGCGGGGCCTGGGCCAGAATGCGCCCTTGCGCCTGCACAGTGTTCGCCTGAGCGGTCAGCGATTCGACCTCAACGGTCAGATTGATAAAGGTCTCGCGGATTTCTGGCGTGCGGGAGACTGTGCCGGTGACTGTCACAAAGCCGGAGTCCGTGTAGTGGCTGATGTGGTCAGGACCGTGCGGACGCTGGTACCAGGCATGGCGCGCCGCTCCCAGCGCAAACATAGCGGCCAGGACGAAGGCCAGCCGTAGCGGGCGCTCCGCGCGGAAGGCAACAGCCAACAGCAGAAAGACAACGCTGACAGCCAGCCAACTTTCAGCACCTGGCTCTGGCGACTGGACGACCAGAATGCCTGCGACCCAGGCTGCTACCAGGTAGACCAGTGTCATGCGCTCGGCCCCTGTCCCTCTGGTGTGACTCCTCCAACATCAAACCATCATAGGGCAGGGCGCTCGCCCCTGCAACTCAGCGGTAGCAGGTCAGGGCTGGCTCGCCGGCTCATTGGCCGGGGCGAGCTGACGTTTGTCCCAGCCCACAACGATCTGGTAGGCCGCTTCGACGGCCTGTTCCAATGAGAGCGCCGTAGTATCCAGATAGATAGCATCTGGCGCTCGCAGCAGGGGCGCAACATCGCGCTGGCTGTCAATGGTGTCGCGCTGATGAAGCCCCTCGCTGATCTGGGCCAGGTCTGCCGGCTCTCCGTTGCTGACTCTCTGTACATAGCGGCGTTCGGCACGCTTTTCCAGGCTGGCATCAATGTAGATTTTGAGATCAGCGTCCGGCAGCACAACGGTGCCAATGTCGCGCCCCGCCATGATCACGCGACCGCGCGCGGCCAAAGCGCGTTGAGCGGCGAGCATGGCCTGGCGCACGCCGGGATTGGCGGCCACAACGGAGACGTGCGCATCAACCTGGGGCGAGTGAATCTCCCAGGTCACGTCTTCACCGTCAGCCAGGACTGTGTACTGCCGCCCATCGCTGCCCAGGTCGCCGGTTACGTCCAGCGACGTACTGCGTGCCAGCGCAGCCACGCCTTCGCTGTCGGACAGGTCTTGACCAGCGCGCAGGGCCAGCAGCGTGACAGCCCGGTAGAAAGCGCCAGTATCCACGAAGAGGTAGCCCAGACGTTGGGCCAGGGCGAACGATACGCTGCTCTTGCCAGAACCGGCTGGCCCATCTATAGCGATTGTGCCAGGAAGCGCCAAAAGTGTCTCTCCGCTGCGATGTTTATGGCTCAGTGGCTCTACTATACCGCAGGCTGGGGCTACAGCGCATCGCTCATATCCTGCTTCTTCACCAGAAGACTTGCACGCAGCGATTACAGGCGCGTGCAAAACCTGTCAGGCAGTGTGGTCGTGCTCCTTAGCCTCACCCCCGCCCGGCGCTGACGCGCCTCGCCGCCCCCTCTCCACGACGTGGAGAGGGGGCAAGCCGAGCGCAGCGAGGCTGGGGGTGAGGCTACTGCCAGCCTCGCACGTGGCGCTGACAACCTTTGCCCACACCCGCGATTACAGAGCGATTGCAGCAAGAGCGGAGTGTTGGGTAGAATGCAGACATGATGAACACAGCACGCAGCCAGTTTATTGTGCGCGAGCTGCGCTCGGACGAGGAATTAGCCGAGTGCCTGGCGCTTGAGCGCTCCTATTTGACTGATCACGTCTGGCAAATGGATGTCCGCGATGAAGGCGGTGAGATCGCTGTGCGGTTTCGCTCGGCGCGGCTGCCTCGGTGGGTTGAGGTGGACTATCCGCGCGACGCGGCGACGTTGATGCGCCTTTGGCAGAAGCGCGATTGCTTCCTGGTGGCGCTTGCCGGAGGGCTTGTCCTGGGGTACATCAACGTGTGCATCAGGCCGGGCGAGCGAGGTGCCTGGGTGGAAGACCTCGTTGTGAACACGCCCTTTCGCCGGCATAAGATCGGCAGCGCGCTGTTGGAGCAGGCGGGTGAGTGGGTGCAGGCCAACGGGTTGTGCCATGTGACTCTGGCCGTGCAGACCAAGAATCACCCGGCGATCAGTTTCGCCCAGGCCAACGGCCTGGTGTTCTGTGGCTACAATGACCACTACTATCCGAACCAGGACATCGCCGTTTTCTTCGCCAAGAACCTGCGATAGGCGCAAAGGCTGGCGCGGCTGACGATGACTTCACGCGAATTCCTCGCCATTCTGGAACTGACCAACGAGACTCTGACGGCCACAATCGTCATTGTGGCTGCGTCTATTGTGCTGTACAACCTGGCGCGCAACACGCGCGACCACGTGACGCGCACCTCCAGCCTGGTGCTGCTCTGTGTAGTATTCGCCTTCCTGGGGGATGTCTTCATCGCGCTTGACCCTGGCGATGAATATCTGGGGGTCTGGCTGCGCTTTCAGTGGATCGGGATCGCCTTTGTGCCAGCCACGTTGCTGCATCTGTCAGACGCACTGCTGGCCACGACTGGGCGACCATCACGCGGGAGGCGGCGGGCCGTCATCCGCCTGTCGTATGCGCTGGGCGCGATGTTCACGGTGCTCGCCCTCTTCACCGACGCTGTGATCGGTGGGGAGATCACACCGGAGATTCCCCACCTGGCAGCCGGGCCAGCATTCCCCCTCTACGTCGCTTTCCTGTTGGTTGCCGCGACATTCTCAATGGTGAATGTCATCCGCGCGCGCCAGCGCTGCCTGACACGCTACACGCAGCGCCGCATGACCTACCTGCTGTTGGTGTTCCTGGCCCCGGCCTGGGGCATCTTCCCCTATTCGCTGCTGGGAAGAATCGGCGTCGAGCGCGATACGACACTGCTGATCGTGCTTAACCTGGCCAACATGATCCTGATGCTGATGTTGGTCTTCCTGGCCTACCCGCTCTCCTTCTTCGGCTCGGAACGCCCTGACCGTGTGGTGAAGTCGCAGCTTATGGAGTTCATGCTGCGCGGGCCGCTCACCGGGGCGGCAGTGCTGGCAGTGGTTCTCTTTGTGCCGCGCGTGTCCAACGTCCTGGGTCTGGATGGCGATACCTTCATGCCCTTCGCAGCCGTCGCCACGGTGCTTTTCTTGCAATGGTCCATCACCCTGCTACTGCCCGTGCTGCAGCGGTGGCTGATCTATACGCAAGACCAGCAGCGAGCGCAGTGGATTCAGCGGCTCAGTGACCGGTTGCTGACCCCAGCGGATGCGTCCCAACTGCTTGAGGCAATTCTGGCGGCCATCTGCGACAACTTGCGCGTGCCGACGGCGTTCGTCGCGCAGATGGAAGCCGGCGGGGCGCGGCTGGTGCAAGTCGTGGGCGAGCTTGCTCCCTCGTCTGAAGCGCTGACTTCGCCAGAGATCTCGCGCATCGGCGAGGGCGATGTGACAGACCCGGACAGCCCTACTCAGGAGTTGCCGCGCGCCGGCGATTTTTACATCTGGCGATCCTACTGGCTGGTGCCCCTACGCAGGTCGTCAGTTGCGCAGAATGGCATCCAGGCTCCCCTGTTGGGTGTGCTGGGCGTGTGGGCGCGCGCGCCCCAGCCAGACCTCACCGCTGAGGAGTATGAGGTATTCGCGGCGCTGGCCGGGCAGGCCGCGCGCGTGCTGGAAGGCGTTCAGCACCAGTCCGAAGTCTTCGCCGTGCTCGAAGGGTTGGCCTCACAGATGGACATCATGCAACGGCTGCGCGGCCTGTCGCGCTATGGCCGGGTGGAGGCGCTGCCTGAGCCTGCCAGTGATATGCCAACGTCCTCCGATTTTTTGAACCTGATCAAAGATGCTCTACGGGACTACTGGGGCGGCCCCCGCTTGACGGAGAGCGAGCTGCTCAATCTCAATGTGGTCTGGCGCGAGATGGAGGAAAGCCAGGATCAAAACCCGGTGCGCGCGCTGCGCACAGTGCTGGCCCAGGCCATCGAGAACCTGCGCCCGGAAGGACAGCGCAGCCTGACCACGACTGAGTGGATCCTCTACAACATCCTGGAGATGCGCTTCCTGCAGGGCCGCAAGGTGCGCGACGTAGCCCTGCGGCTGGCCATGAGCGAGTCGGACTTGTATCGCAAGCAGCGAGTAGCCATTGAGGAGGTGGCGCGGCAGGTTGAGGAGATGGAGCGACAGGCTATCTCGGAACGCGAACGGTCGAACGGGGAACAGACTTCCCAGGAGACAAGGACACCGGCGACAGCCACGCGCAACGAGGCGCGCCTGACGCGGGCTGCTGAGGGACCGAGCGAGCACGGAAGGCGGTTTGACAAGGATTCGGGGCGCTATCTATAATGGGCACGCCTTCGTGTGTTTTCTCACAGGAAACACAACGGCAATCAGGTGCAGTCTCAGAGACAGTCGGAGATGGTAAAAGGTTGAGGAAGGTGACAGGCGATGTCTTCAGAGGTTCGGCACCACAGTTCTGCTCCCCCTCTTCCCCCGGATGAGGCGTACTGGGAAGCATTGCTCGACGAGGGAGAGAACGCGGCCATTGGGGGGGGGCCTCAGGAACACGCTGCGTTCTGGGAAGATGCATCATCTTCAAGTGCAGTGGAGAAGCAGGCGGCTGAGAGTCAGCCGGACGGTTCATCCGCAGATTGGGAGCAAGTCCGCCACGCCTTTGAGACGGACGCAACCGTTGATCTGCGTGTGATAGGGCACAATCGCGGCGGACTGCTGGTCGCGTGGAACAGCCTGCGTGGGTTTGTCCCGGCCAGCCAACTGGTGGATTTCCCGGCAGTGGCCGACGGGCGCGCCCGGCTTGACGCGCTGGCCCAGCGCATCGGGCAGTCGCTGCGGCTGCGCGTCATCGAGCTAGATCGCACGCAGAACCGGCTGATACTCTCTGAACGCGCCGCTCAAGTCCAGCCTGGCACCCGCGCCTACGTCCTCAGCACCATCAAAGCGGGGGATGTGTGTCGGGGCCAGGTAACTAACCTGTGCGATTTCGGCGTGTTTGTGGATTTGGGCGGGCTGGAAGGGCTGATCCACATCAGCGAGCTAAGCTGGGGGCGCGTCGGACATCCCAGCGACATCTTGCGGCGCGGCGATGTCATGGATGTCCACGTGATGAGCGTAGACCCTGTTCAGGAGCGTGTAGCGCTCAGCCTCAAACGGCTGCGCCCAGACCCCTGGGAGACGGTCGAACAGCGCTACCAGGTGGGGCAGGTCGTAGAAGGCGTTATTACGAACGTTGTAGACTTTGGGGCGTTTGTGTGCATCGAAGAGGGTCTGGAAGGGCTAATTCATGTCTCCGAGCTGGCGGAGGGACATTTTCTGCACCCCAGGAATGTCGTCCGCGAAGGGGACACGGTGAAGGCGCGCATTCTTAACATTGACGGGCGCGCGCGGCGTCTGGGGCTGAGCCTCCGGCGCTGATCGCTAGCTCCGCCCGAATTATGCTGTGAACTGCGGGGACGCACAGGAAAACGCGGTGCGTCCCTCTTCTTTCCTGCCAAGAGATTAGGAGCGAGCCGACTATGATTTTGCGACCATCTCAACTTTTCAGCACGTACAGCATCGTGGCCCGCGATGCGCGGACGGGCCAGTTCGGCGTGGCCGTGCAGACGCACCAAATGTGCGTGGGCAGCATCGTCCCCTGGCTGATCCCAGGAGTGGGGGCCGTGACCACGCAATCGCTGGTCAATATCTCGTTTGGCCCCATTGCCCTGGCCATGCTGGGCGAAGGGGTGCCCGCGCCCCAGGTCATCTCGGCGCTGATAGCCTCCGACGCCGACGCACACCGGCGCCAGGTAGCTGTCGTGGACGCGGCAGGGCGTGTCGCCGCCTGGACGGGGGACGGGTGCATCCCGGAGGCGAGCCATCACACCGGCGAAGGGTACAGCGTCCAGGCCAACATGATGACCAATCCCACCGTCGTCGCGGCGATGGCTGCCGCCTTCGAGTCCGCCAGCGGCGACCTGGCCGCGCGGATGTTGGCGGCATTGCAGGCGGCGCAGGCGGAAGGGGGAGACATTCGCGGGATGCAATCAGCGGCGCTGAAGGTCGTCTCTGGCCGGCGAGAAGACCCGTTCTGGCGCGCCGACTACGATCTGCGCGTTGACGAGCACGATGATCCGCTGACGGAGTTGGAGCGGTTGGTACGGCTGCGCCACGCCCAGTTGCTCGACCAGCAAGGTTATGAGGCGCTTGAGGCGGGTGATCAGGCGCGGGCCATAAGCCTGTGGGCGCAGGCGTGCACCGCAGCGCCGGAACTGGAAGAACTTCCCTTCTGGCAGGCAATGGCGCTGGCCGATGATCTGGGTGATGCCGAAGCAGCCGCGCGTGTGCTGCGTCCAGCCCTGCGCGATGATCCACGCCGCGAGCACTGGCTCGACCTGGCATTGCGCCTGCAAGCGTGTGGACTGGTCAAGCGCGAAGGGGCGGCAGCGGCATTGGTGGAGCGCCTGCGCTAGAGAACCTTAACCCTGGGTACCTCCAGACATAGAGAGATTTCGAATTTCGGATTTCGAATTTCGCAATCCGATTCGCGGAAGGGCACACGGTGGTCTGCGGGGTAGGGAGAGGCAGCGATGTCCGCTGGCACCGGCGTAAAACGATCCGCCCAATCCATCAGCAGTTCGGCGCGCTCTGACCGAGTCGCTTGCCGAGGGTGTGGGCAAAGGTTGTCAGTAACACGTGCGACACTGGCAGTAGCCTCACCCCGGCCTCGCTGTGCTCGGCTTGCCCCCTCTCCACATCGTGGAGAGGGGACGGCGAGGCGCATCAGCGCCGAGCAGGGGTGAGGTGAGGCTAAGCAGTGCGACTACACTGCCTGACAGGTTTTGCACGCACTCCTTGCCGGGTGCATTCGGATTTGGGGGCAGGTGCAGAGATCGGTTGCAGACCTCACCCCCCGGCCCCCTCTCCATATACGGAGAGGGGGAGTAAGTATCTGGCTCAGTCCCCTCGCCGCGTGTGGAGAGGGGATTGAGGGGTGAGGTAAACCCGCGC
>JAGPFT010000566.1 GCA_018056405.1 Anaerolineae bacterium | reverse complement strand
TCGCGCGCAGTTGGTGCTGATCAGCGGCGAGGCGGGCATCGGCAAGACGCGGCTGGCCGAAGAACTGCTGGCCTGGGTCGAGCGCCAGAATGCCGCGACAGCGGTGGCGCGTTGCTATGCCAGCGGCGGTAGCCTGGCCTATGCCCCCCTGACGGAGTGGCTGCGCAGCCCCGGCCTGTTGGCCAACGTGCGGCAACTGGACGGCATCTGGCGCAGTGAGGCGGCGCGGCTGCTGCCGGAGTTGCTGACGGACCGGCCTGACCTGCCTTCACCGGGGCCGATGACCGAGGCGTGGCAGCGCCAGCGTTTCTTCCAGACGCTGGGCCGCGCCGTGCTGGGGGCGGACGCTGTCCAGGTTGACGCAGGCCACACCGCAGAGGCCGCCGGTCTAGCGCCGCCGCGCCTGCTCCTGCTCGACGACGGGCAGTGGTGCGACCGCGACACGCTCGACTGGCTGCACTTTCTGATCCAGGCCAACGCCAATGTCCCACTGCTGGTGCTCGCCACGGTGCGCGTCGAAGAGGTTGGTGAGGATCATCCGCTCACCGTGCTGCGGCTGACGCTGGCGCGGCACGATCTCGTGCAGACTCTGCACCTGGCGCCGTTGAATGCCGTCGCGACGAGCGCGTTGGCCGCTGAGTTGCTGGGCCACACGCTGGCGCCGGCAGAGGCTGCCCGCCTCTTCCAGGACACCGAGGGCAATCCGCTGTTCGTGGTGGAGACGGTGCGCGCGGAAATGGCGGACGGAGAGACGAGGCGCGCGGCAGAAGGGGTGAGTCAGACTGGTAGCCCCGGTGCGGTGTCCCCGGCTGTCTTGCCACCCAAGGTGCGTGCGGTGATCCGGCGGCGGCTGGCGTTGCTCTCGCCAGGGGCGCAGGCATTGGCGCAGACCGCTGCGGTGATCGGGCGCGAGTTCACCTTCGCCGTGCTTGCGCGAGCCAGCGGCCAGGACGAGGCTGCCGTGATGCAGAGCCTGGACGAGTTGTGGCGGCGCCAGCTCGTGCGCGAGCAAGGGTTGGACGCCTACGACTTCAGCCATGACAAGATTCGGGCGGTTGCCTATGCCGAGATCAGCCCGGTTCGGCGTTGCGCCATGCACCTGCGGGTGGCTGAGGTCATCGCGATGATGTATGCCAGCGACCTGGATGCACAGAGTATCCAGATCGCCGAGCACTACAAACAAGCCGGTAAGCCGCAGCTTGCCATCAGCTATTTCCGCCGCGCTGCGGCTGTGGCCCAACGTATTTACGCCAACGCCGAGGCCGCCCGTCTTTACCAGTATCTGCTGACGGGCGATCTCAGTGTAAGCCTGTCCGCGCCCGAAACCTGTGCGCTGAGACTGTCCCTCGGGGAGGTCTGGCGGGTGAATGGGCAATGGATCCAGGCGGAGGCCACCATTCGCGCCGCTATGACGATGGCCGAGACCCTAAACGACGTCACCTTGCTGGCACAGGCCCAGCGCGGCCTGGCCGATGTGCTGCGGCTGCAAAGCCATTATGACGAAGCTCTCGCCTGGCTGGCCACGGCGGAGCATGGGTTTGAGATGTCAGGCGACTGGCGCGGGGTGGTCAGCGCGTTGTGGACCATGGCCGAGATCTACTGGTTCAAGGGCGACAACAAGCAGGCGCTGGCCACGCTGGAACGGCAGTTGCGCATTGCCGGCGAGAACGGCGACCTGCGCGGCATCTGCGAGGCGTTGGACACCATGGGCATGGTCTACTGGAGCCAGGGAGATTGGGCAGAATCCGTAGACTGCTGCCAGCGGTCGATCGCGATCGCCGAACCGTTAGGGTATCACGTTGTCATTACGCGTGCGGCGATTACGCTGGGCAATGTCTATTCCTCGCAGGAGCAAGCTGGTGCGGCTCTGTCGTGGTACCTGCGCGCCGGCGTTTTGGCGCGGCAGATCGACGATCGCCAGGTGCTGGCATGGGCCATCACCAACAGTGCCAGTCAGCTCCATCGCCGTGGGGATTGTCTGCGTGCGTTGGCAGGCAACGAAGAGTCTGTGCGCATCGCCCTGGAGATCGGCGACCGCTGGACGGCCTGGCAAATCATTTTCAGCATCGGCGACGTTGCCAGACTCCTGCAAGCGACAGAACAGGCCGAGTTTCTGTATCGAAAGGCTGCCGTGTGCGGCAGGCGCCTGGACAGTCCGAGCTATCATGCCGGCATGCTTGTCAGTCTCGCCTGGCTGCTGCTGGAGCAATGCCGGGTGGGCGAGGCGCGCCTTTTCTACGACGAGGCGGTGGCGGTGATTGCCAGGGTCGCGGGTGAACGTCTCGGCGGCGAAGATACACGCTTCGCCGCGCAGGTGCTGGGCATTCGACTACGCTATGTCCTGGGGGAACTCTCCCCAATCGCTGCGGCAGCAGAGCTGCGCGCCTTGCTGGACAAGAACTCCGCGCAGGGTCGACAAGCGGCGCTTCACTATGAACTATGGCGCCTGGCCCCGGAGGATGCGCAGGCACGAGCCGCCGCAGCCGAGCTCTATCGCACCTTATACGCAGAGACCGGGCTGATTGAGCACCGCCAACGGTATCACG